>NZ_DF968182.1:2565112-2865112 GCF_001192835.1 Lentimicrobium saccharophilum | reverse complement strand
AATTCCTGCATTCCGGTTGATGTAAAAGGTTTCCAGATCATCAATTTCAACCGTACAGGCAAGGCCCAGCTCCTGAACTTTGCGGAATTCGCTTTCTGTCAGGGCGGTGGTGAAGGTGTTTTTCTTTTTGCTGTAAAAACCGGCATCCATGGCGATGCCCAGGCGGGCAATGGCGGGAATGTCGTCAGGATTAACATCAATGCTGACCTGCAGGTATTTTTCCTGCTGGGCGAAGCCAAAGGCACATATTAACAGTAAAATAACCGAAAGCGTAATGGTTTTTCTCATGGATGTAAAATTGGGCTTGATTATGAATATTATCACAAACGTAAGGGTTTTTTACGAAAAATGCAGAGGTATCGTAAAATTTGATTGAAAAAGCCCATGAAGGTGTCTGATTTTTTTCGAACCAAAAAGCCTTTCCGATTGTTAGTGCAAACGATTGCGATACAGACGTTCATGCATTTTCGTTACTGCACGGCATGCCGGGTTTTTCGCTTTTTGTGAATGAAAGCCGGGGATTATGGTCATCAACAGGCGAGAAATTTTATAACATACTCTTATTCAGGGGGTGATACTCCCTGCCTTAACAACTACCCATGCAGGAAAACAAAGCGTACAAACCCAAGAACCATATCCGGATAGTAACGGCTGCTTCATTGTTCGACGGACACGATGCGGCCATCAACGTGATGCGCAGAATCCTTCAGTCGTCGGGGGCGGAAGTCATCCACCTGGGCCACGACCGTAGCGTTCAGGAAGTGGTGCAGTGTTCCATTCAGGAGGATGTGCAGGCCATTGCCATTACATCCTACCAGGGCGGGCATATGGAGTATTTCAAATACATGTATGACTTGCTGCAGGAGGCGGGTTGCGGTCACATCCGGATTTTCGGCGGTGGCGGCGGTGTTATACTTCCCCAGGAAGCTGAAGAACTTCACAAATACGGTATCGCCAGGATCTATTCGCCCGACGATGGTCGCAAAATGGGTTTGCAGGGGATGATCAACGACCTGCTCCGTAAGGCTGATTTTGAAGCCGGAAATTTTAACGGCATCAGTGCGGATGTTATACGCTCCGGGAATGTGCGTGCCATCGCGTCCCTTATCAGCGCCGCGGAAAACCATCCCGACAAGGCAAAAGAGATTACCCGGGAACTGCGGAATACATGCAGTACCCTGTCGAGCCCCGTGCTTGGCGTTACCGGTACGGGCGGCGCCGGGAAATCGTCGCTGGTGGATGAGCTGGTACGACGGTTTCTGCTGGCCAATCCCGGAAAGAAGCTGGCAATCCTCTCCGTTGATCCTACCCGTCGCAAGAGCGGAGGAGCGCTGCTGGGCGACCGCATCCGCATGAATGCGATCAATTCGCCCCAGGTTTTCATGCGCAGCATGGCCACACGTCAGGCCAACCTGGCCTTGTCGAAATACATCAGCGATGCCGTCTGCATTGTAAAGAACGCAGGTTTTGATCTGGTGATACTCGAAAGTTCTGGCATCGGCCAGAGCGATACAGAGATCGTGGATTATGCCGATCTCTCCCTGTATGTGATGACGCCGGAATACGGAGCCGCCTCCCAGCTCGAGAAGATCGACATGCTCGATTTTGCCGATGTCATCGCCATCAACAAATCGGACAAGCGCGGAGCCGCTGATGCCTTGCGGGATGTTAAAAAGCAGTTCATCCGCAACCACAAGCGCTGGGACGATGAGCCTGATTCGCTGCCGGTATTTGCCACCCGGGCTTCACAGTTTAACGATGCGGGCGTAAACAGACTGTTCAATCATCTGATTTCGCTGATGAATGCCAAAGCCGGCAAGGATTTTAAAACGTTTGAAATTGGTGCCGGAGAGGAACAGGGCACTGTTGCCATCATTCCGCCTTCCAGGGTGCGTTACCTTTCGGAGATCAGCGATACCGTCAGGAATTACAACGCGTTTACGGAAAGGCTGGCAAAAGAAGCTGTCGAGCTGCAATCGCTGGAACAAGCCGGTAGTCTGCTGAAAAAGGAATCGCAGGACGTTCCGGAAACCATCCTTCGGCGGATGGAGGCACTCCGGAAATCGCTGGGTGAAGACCATCTGGCGGTTATCGGATCGTGGGAAGAGAAGAGAAAGAGGTTCAGCGATCCGGAATACAGCTATAGTGTGAGGGGGAAAGAAATTAAGGTACAGACCTTTACGGAATCTCTTTCGCATACCAGGGTGCCGAAAATTTCCATGCCGCGCTATCACAGTTGGGGCGATATCCTGAAATGGAACCTGCGCGAGAATGTTCCGGGGGAATTTCCGTATGCCTCCGGGGTTTATCCCTTCAAACGCGAAAACGAAGATCCTACCCGCATGTTTGCCGGTGAAGGCGGACCGGAGCGCACCAATAAGCGGTTTCATTACGTATCGGCAGGAATGCCGGCGCGCAGGCTGTCCACGGCTTTCGATTCGGTTACACTTTACGGTGCCGATCCCGACGTGAGGCCCGATATTTACGGGAAAATCGGGAACGCCGGTGTTTCGGTGGCATGTCTCGACGACGCCAAAAAGCTCTATTCGGGTTTTAACCTGCTGGATGCCGCCACTTCGGTAAGCATGACCATCAACGGACCGGCTCCGGCCCTGGTGGGATTTTTTATGAATGCGGCCATCGATCAGCAGTGCGAGTTGTATATCAGGCAGCACGGACTCGAAGCAGAGGTTGAAAAGAAGATTGCGGCAATTTATAAGGCAAGGGGCACGGAACGCCCTGTTTATCAGGGAGCGTTGCCGGCGGGTAACGACGGGCTCGGCCTGATGCTGCTGGGGGTGACCGGCGATCAGGTATTACCGGCGGAGGTTTACCAGAAAATAAAAACCGGTACCATCTCAAAAGTCAGGGGTACCGTGCAGGCCGATATCCTGAAAGAGGACCAGGCCCAGAATACCTGTATTTTCTCTACCGATTTTTCACTCAAGGTGATGGGAGATGTGCAGGATTACTTTATCCGGAATAACGTAAGGAATTTCTATTCCGTGTCAATTTCGGGATACCATATTGCCGAAGCGGGCGCCAATCCGGTAACCCAGCTGGCGCTTACCCTGGCTAACGGGTTTACCTATGTGGAGTATTACCTTTCGCGCGGGATGAAGATCGATGACTTTGCACCTAACTTCTCGTTTTTCTTTTCCAACGGCATAGATCCCGAATATGCGGTGATGGGAAGGGTGGCCCGGCTGATCTGGGCCAAGGCCATGAAGCTGAAATACGGCGCCAACGAACGCTCCCAGATGCTGAAGTATCATATTCAGACTTCGGGTCGCTCGCTGCACGCGCAGGAGATCGCCTTCAACGATATCCGGACCACGCTTCAGGCCCTTTATGCCATCTACGACAACTGTAATTCGCTGCATACCAACGCTTACGACGAGGCCATCACCACGCCCACCGAAGAATCGGTGCGCAGGGCCATGGCCATTCAGCTGATTATCAATCATGAACTGGGACTGGCGAAGAACCAGAATCCGCTGCAGGGCTCCTTCATCATCGAGGAGTTAACCGATCTGGTGGAGGAAGCGGTACTGATGGAATTCGACCGGCTTACGGAACGTGGCGGGGTGCTTGGCGCGATGGAAACCATGTACCAGCGCAGCCGCATTCAGGAAGAATCGCTCTATTACGAGAAACTGAAGCACGACGGCAAGCTGCCGATTATGGGGGTGAATACCTTTCTTTCGTCGGAAGGCTCGCCCACCACTATTCCGGCAGAGGTAATCCGTTCAACTCCGGAAGAAAAGGATTATCAGGTGTCGATGCTCAAACAGCTGCACAAGACCTGGCAGCCTGAAGCGGCACAGGCCCTGAAGTACCTGCATCACACGGCAGCTAAAAACGGCAACGTGTTTGAAGCCCTGATGGAAGCTACAAAATATTGCTCGCTCGGACAGATCACGCAGGAGTTGTTCAGGGTTGGAGGGCAGTACAGGAGGAATATGTGATTGCGGATTTTGGATTTTCGATTTCGGATTTCGCTTGTCTCGGGAGACGGCGATAGCCGGATAACGAGAGATTTCAGATTTCGGATTTACCTTCGGTGAACTCCGCTTCGCTCCGGTTCGGATTTTGGTAAAGTGCTGTTCCTGGGTAGTTACAGACAACGCCAAACCGGCACCAAAATACACCTAACAGGTTTTCTTCCAACCTGTTAGGTGTTATAAAGACGTTTAAACCTTGATAAGTTAAACTTCACACAAAGACGGGACGTCCACGCCAGCCGGGTCGTTGTTTTTCTGAAAGACAGGATTAACAGGATTAACAGGATTTGCAGGTTTAAAAAGGATTCTGATTCCGGGAAGATTTCGGATTTAGGTAAAGTGTTATTTCGACGTAGTCACAGACTGCACCGAACAGTTCAAAACAAGACAAGCCTTTTAACTATAACTAAAAGATATGCCAGGCATTTTCGCATGAAAAAATGCATTGATAATCCTGAATCAGAGTCTGAATTAATTTTTTCCGAGTTTTTTAATTTTACCCCAAACCTCCTCTTGCTCAAAAGTTTGTTTATCGCTGTTTAAGGATAGAATTCCGGCACCGATCTCTGAGCCATCACCATGAATAAGGATGTAACCAAAATGATCACCATAGGGTAATCCCATTATTTGAACCATACTTTTAGGTATGGTAACTCTGGTGGTTTTTATCCGGGATAGTCCAAGACCTGAATATGTTGTTGCACTCGAGTAAGAGTAAGTGTATTCGAAGGTGTAATCTCCATATATGCCTTTGTCGTTATAATGCATATTGGCAAAAACTGCCTTCTTACTTTTTTTGTCTGTAGATGGTTTTTCGTTCAGCCTGAAAATATTCAGCCAATCATCAATATTGAAATGATAATTGTCGCTAAAACTGATGGGCAGTTTTTTACCTGCAGAAAAGCAGCCTTTCTGCTCACTCAGACCTTTTGCATCACCGTGTTTACAATATACGTCTTTCCGGACATCATCATCCTTCATTACCATAATACCATGACCAACTTCAGGATCTTTTTTACCCTGAAGGTCAATCTGCCAATATTTGTAAGAAATGCTGTTTGCCTGTTTCTTTCCTTCAAGCAATCTTATGTATCGGGAATCCTCACTGGCGCAAAACCCGATCATACTGTCTCCCAAGGGAATCAGCAGCATAAGACTCGGGCCTATTTTATCGTATTGTGATGTCCGGTAAAAGCCTGCCCAATCCTCATCGGTAAGGATAACCTTTTCATCATAGAAGGTTCGTGGCAGAAGTTGAAGGAAGGGTTGTGCAGAAATATTGCAATTCAAACCAATCGCCAAAGTCATCATTGTTAAAGTTTTCTTTTTCATGGCGCCGTATTCTTATCAGAAACAAAACTTTATTTTCAAACCTCCGCTGGTTGGTTTGAAACGAAAATTTCTGCAATCAGCGGGTAAGCATATCCTTATGCCAGAATTGAGACTGATCCTGATATCAGACATTTTCCGGTTTTCAGGTTGTTTGCGGACAGGTTTCTTTCAAAAAACGGGAAAGAGTAATACTTTACCATTCAATAAATCAGTGTGGATGTCTCATATTAAGAATCAGGACAGACACTGTAAATACCAGAAACAGATTTTACCGCTTCAGTGGAAAGGATGAAATGAATGGAAGTAAAACGGGAGGAAGCGGGAATAGTTTTCCACCGAAACTAAAACATAAAGTTACTGATTTTTAACCAGAAAGGCAAATTCTCAGTACCAAATTTTACGACATTTCTTTTAATGCGGCTAATCTGAATGGTCTTCATTAAACAGAAATACCTCCTCAATGGTAACTTCAAATACCCTGGCAATATCATAAGCCAGTTTCAGTGACGGGTTGTATTTGTTCTTTTCCAGGAATACAATGGTTTCTCTTCGTACATTCACTTTTTTAGCCAATTCATCCTGTGTCAGGTCAAAACGTGCCCTGAGCTCTTTTATACGGTTATTCATGCCTGATTCCCCTGAAATTGATAATCAGCCACGATAAGGCAAAAACCACGCCCATTCCAAGTATCCCGGTTCCGATCAGCTGTTCTGTATCCATTGTCAGCCTGTCCTTCAGAAAAAGAAGGATTACCCAGACGTAAAGTGAGATAAAATATGACAATGCAGCAGCTTTCCTGAGGATCTGTTTGCTGAGTTCATCCTCTGTCGGTTCACCCCGCTTTTCGCTGACAAGACGTTTAAACCCGATAAAAAGCGCGAAGACCACGAGCAGCCCGATCACGAAGAAATGAATGGAGTCAGTTGTTCCCATAGGTTCCGAAAGGCTGAAGAGCCAGTATGCGACCGATACGGTTACCAGACCGGCAACCAGGAACAGAAGGTAAGATCTTTTCATGATATGTGTTATTTAAATCTAACACAAAGTTAGAAAAATATAACATAGAAAGTCAAGTTTTTGGCAAAAAATTTTTTTACCTGGAAGAGGCTGCTTCGACGTAGTCACAGACTAGGCCTAACGGGGATTTTCGATTTCGGATTTCGGATTTCGGATTTACCTTCGGTGAATTCCGCTTCGCTCCGGTTCTGATTTTGGTAAAGTGCTATTCCTGGGTAGTTACAGACTGTGCCGAACCGGCACCAGAATCCACCTAACAGGTTTTCTTCCAACCTGTCAGGTGTTTAAATGACGTTTAAACCCTGATTTTCAAATTCTCACATCAACTAATTAATCAGACTCCCTTCCCAACCAGGTGCAGCTCCAGGTCGGTCATTATGCCTTCGAGGTTTTTCACTTTTGCACCCTCCACGTTAAAGGCCAGTTGCACGCCTTCTATTTTACGGATGGTCCGGAGCAGGGAGTCCAGGTGTTCCGGGTCGAAAGGCCCTTTGGTCAACAGGAAGTAATCCGCCTGACGGTAAGCGGGGACCAGTTTGGCGGTGTGGTTGCTGTTACCGATCAGGTAAAAATGGAGCCGGCGGTTGCATTCATAATACGCGAAGAGCGGAAATTCGGGCAGGGTCCCTTCTTTTTCCTGGTAAACGGGAAGATCGTCGAGCCTTGTAAGGGAAAGGGCAGCGGTGAGGTTAATGTGGTAGGCCAGCCGGTAATCCTTCAGCTGGCTGCTGATACCTATTATCCCCAGATCAGGGTAGGACAGGGGTTCGCTGATCAGTTTCTTTCTGGCCATGGCAGTGGTTTCATGCAAAGATAATTATTCGCAGAGGAAATTTGCCGGACAACTAAAGTTTTCAGGAATGAAAGAAATGACAGGCGGTTTAAGCCGGTGAACTTCGGCTCATCTATAAACAGGACAATTTCTTTAAAGCCATGCAAATATGAACAATAGCCCATGACACAGGTTTATATTTAACTATCTGCATAAGTGTATTTGCGTCAGCCTTCCGTTATTTAAAGGGACTTCTTTGTTTGATTCTGTGAAATGAGTCATTGCCCTGAAGATTATGGTTTCAAGCACTGACAAAGCAATATAGACCTGAATGATTGAAATACAGGTCCGGGTGATGAAATCCCGGGTTCATCAATAATTATTCATTCCAACAAAATGAAAACTGTGCTGAAATCCATTACA
The DNA here is from genome assembly GCF_001192835.1 of Lentimicrobium saccharophilum. Taxonomy (NCBI): domain Bacteria; kingdom Pseudomonadati; phylum Bacteroidota; class Bacteroidia; order Bacteroidales; family Lentimicrobiaceae; genus Lentimicrobium; species Lentimicrobium saccharophilum. The sequence goes on along the minus strand of NZ_DF968182.1, from coordinate 2,857,563 downwards.
ATAATTGTGCTGATGATTTTCAGCAGTTATCTGACACAGTCGCAAAATGCGAAGCTTGACAGTCTTGACCGGCTTATCCGTAATGAAGCTGATAAAAAACTGCGCATCAGGCATATGCTTGAAAAGTCTGACCTGCTGGCCATTATCAACCTTGACTCCGCGATTAGCTTTAATTTAAAAATTTTAGATGCGTCGAGGCAGATAAACTACGGACTTGGTCAGGAAGAGGCGATGCTTAAGCTGGTCCACACCTATACCTATTCGGGAAATTCGGCGGCCGCGCTCCAACAGCTTTCTGGTTTAAGGCAATATGTTGAACAAACCGGGGATTCGGGAAGTTTCGCCAACTACTATTCTACGGCTGGTTTGTATTATGGTATGCAAAGCAGGTATGACTCCTCCATATACTTTTACGAAAAGGCCATTCCGCTTTATGAGAAAATCGGAAACCGGGAACGCACAGCACAAAGCGCTTCTAACCTTGCCATTGCTTTTCAGCAGCAGTCAAACTATTCTATGGCTTTGTTATATCAGCAGAAAGCGCTCAGAATTCAGGAGGAGGACGGGAATATTTCGAGTCAGGCGTACACTTTGGTGAACATGGCCAATACCTATCAGAATATGGGTGACAATCCGCGTGCTGAAAGTTATTTTCTTAAATCTATTGATCTGGCGAAACGGCAGCAACTGACCAATGTTGAATTGTATGCTTATACCAATCTTTCGAGCATGTTCCTCGAAATTGAGCAATGGCAAAAGGCGTACGATAATGCTATAGAAGCTGTAAAACTTGGAAGAAGAATGGGCGACAAGGGCATTCAGGCGGCAAGTTTGTCAAAAGCGGCTTTGGCAAAAGCAAATCAGAGCGTATCCGGTGAAGCCCTGCAGTTATCAAAAAGCGCCATTGCGCTCGCCGATTCAGTTAATCAGCCCATGATTACCCAGCAGGCATATTCAAGCATAGGGTTTGTTTTGAAATCGCAGCAAAAATGGAATGAGGCCATTCCTTACTATGAAAAGGCGATGGCTTCGCTGGCGGATGCCGATCTTTTTATAGAGGAAAACGGAAGTCTTTACAGGGAGTTGTCAGCGTGCTACGAACAGATTGGTTACACGGCCAGGGCGCTTGAGTTGTACAAAAAATATACGGTAATCTCCGACTCCATAAACAGCAGGGAAAACATCCGCAGGGCTACCGAGCTTACCATGAATTATGAATTTGAGAAAAAGGAACAGGCTGCCAGGGTGCTTCAGAGAGCCAAAGATGAGATTTACCGCACCCGGATGATCGGCCTTGGAAGTGGTCTGTTTCTATCCTTTATCATTATCATTGGCGCTTTAATTGGTTACCGCGGGAAACAAAGGGCCAATGCCCAGCTCAGGCAACAAAAAACCAGGATTGAGGATGCGTTGAAAAGGCTGAAGGATACCCAGTCGCAATTGATTCAATCAGAGAAAATGGCTTCTTTGGGTGAACTGACTGCAGGCATTGCCCACGAAATTCAAAACCCGCTGAATTTTGTCAACAATTTCTCCGAGTTAAGTAATGAATTGATTGCAGAGATCAGGGATGAATTAGCCCTGGGTAATTATGAAGGTGCAAACGAACTCTTGAATGATGTTCATGAAAACCTGAAAAAGATTACCCATCATGGTAAAAGAGCTGATGGCATTGTAAAGGGGATGCTTCAACACAGCCGGACCAGCACCGGAGATAAGCTGCCCACCGACATCAACAACCTTTCGGATGAATACCTGCGGCTGGCCTATCATGGGATGCGGGCAAGGGATAACAGCTTCAATGTTAATATTATAACCGAATACGACCCTGCTGTCGGGGAAGTGGATGTTGTCCCCCAGGATATGGGAAGGGTAATGCTCAACCTGATCAATAACGCCCTGTATGCCGTTGCTGAGAAAACTAAAAAATCAAGGGATAACGGTGAAGAATACGAACCTAAGGTTTCCCTTGTTACAAAAAGGAAGGAGAACGCCGTTGAAATCAGGGTATCAGACAATGGCGACGGGATTCCGGATGCAATTAAAGACAAGGTCTTCCAGCCTTTTTTTACAACAAAGCCAACCGGGCAGGGCACCGGACTGGGTTTGAGCTTAAGTTATGATATTGTGACCAAAGTGCATGGAGGCGAATTGCTGATACACGGACTGAATGATGGAGGTGCTGAATTTATTGTGCGGCTTCCGATGGCTGTAAACCAAACCTGATAAATCAGAAGTTGTATAACTTTCGAATCACCGGCAATCTGTTTCTGATCATTTTTCTGATCACGATACTTCTTTCCTGTAAACGTGAGGTGAAGAAAGCCGTACCGGGTCCCTTCCGCCAGGGGAATTCTGCTGAGGTTCCTGTTGTGGTTGAAGCCGGTAAGCCATTGGTTTACAGTCTGGATTCGCAACCTGCGCCAGTTAAGATCCGCCTTTCATCCAGGCAGGCCCCGGAAGCCCGGCCCTTTGATTTTTTCATAAATATGCCCGAATTCAATACCGAGCATGGTTTGGCGATGAGCAGTATTTTGTGCGGGTTTGAGGACTCCGCCGGGAACCTCTGGTTTGGCACCTCAGGCAACGGCCTGAGCAAATATGACGGTCAGGCCTTTACCAACTACACCTCTAACCATGGTTTGATCCATAACCTTGTCAATTGTATTCATGAAGATGAGTCCGGAAATATCTGGTTCGGAACTTATGGCGGCCTGAGCAAATACGACGGGATGGGATTTCAGAATTTTACCATGGAGCACGGGCTCATCGACAATGATATCAACGGGATTCTTGCCGACAGTGATGGCAATCTCTGGTTTTCTTCTACAAAGGGCGTTACAAAGTTGCTTAAACAGGATATTGATCATGCAGGAAGCAGGTTTATCAATTACAATGAAAAGGATGGTTTGCCGGGTAGCTTCGTCGGAGATTTATTTATAGACAGCAAGGGCAAACTCTGGCTTGCAACGGATTATGGTATAGCGCTTTACAATCCGGAGTCAGCGGCCGCAGGAGAAAAAGCCTTTGTTAATTACCCCTTATTGAAAGGAGGTGTTAAAGTCTTTACCATTGTTGAAGATAAAAGCGGATTCCTCTGGATAGGCACTGATAAAGGGGTGGTGAAGGTTGAGCCGTCCGGGCTTGTAAAGGGAAACGAAGATTTTATTCGTTATACAACCAGCGACGGATTGATAAACAATGAAATAAAAAGCAGCCTGGTTGATCGTCAGGGTAATGTTTGGTTCGGCACCAAAACCGGCCTCTCAGAGTACAGGGAGGAAGATTCCGTTTTTGTGAATTATACTGTAAAACAAGGGCTGGCTCATAACAAGGTCTACAGCATCACCCAGGATCATGCAGGCCGCCTGTGGTTCGGCACTTTAGGCGGCGGGCTCAGCAGGTATGATGGCTCCAGTGTAACCGGTATAGGCGGTGAGGATGACTTCCTGCTGGAAGCCATCCTCGCGGTGAGCGAGGATGATGATGGAAATCTGTGGTTGTGCGCCGGTAATGGTGTCTTCAGTTTTAATGTCAATAACCAAAGGGAAAAGAAGAAGTATTTTTTACGGTATAACTCCTCCCAGGGTTTCCCTGAGAATTATCCGTTTGCGATCATCAGGGATAAAACCGGAAGGTTGTGGTTCAGTGCCGATCGCGGCCTGAGTAGTTTCGATGGTGAAACAATCGTTAATTATACTGTGGATCAGGGTTTGATTGACGATAATGTGGTTAGTCTGCAGGAAGACAGCAAAGGAAGGTTATGGATCGGAACCTATGAAAAAGGATTCAGTGTATTTGACGGCTCAACTTTCCGGAACTTTACCACAGAACAGGGATTGTTGCACAATACCGTGTGGTACTTTTATGAAGATAAAAAGGGAAATATGTGGATGGCTACCCGCGGTGGCCTGAGCGTGTTCAATGGAAAAACTTTTATCAATTTTACAAAAGCACAGGGGCTCAGGGATAATAAGCTTTCGTATGTTACTGAGGATAAGAATGGTAATATCCTGATAGGCAGTTGGGGCGGCGGTGTTTCAATTATCCGGAAAAACACGGCCGAACAACTTACTTCAGGTAGTCCGGCTCAGGTTGAAGGAACTGTTTTCGAGCAATTTACAACCAGTGAAGGCTTGGCCAACGATGTGGTTTATGGAATTATAGAAGATAAAGATGGCAATATTTTTATAGGTACCAGCAATGGTTTTACCGTGTTGAAAGGAGGCATTGGCCCCCAGGGAATAAATATTGCCGGAAACGGGATTGAGTATTTCAACCAGAAAACCGGCTATCCCATCCGCGACATCAGCAATAATTTCTCTATGTTCCTCGACAGTAAAGGAATTATATGGGCAGGTACGGGTGATAAGCTTGTGCGGTTTGACTATTCCAGCGTGATCAAGAGTACCGGACCGCCGAAAACCCGGATTCAGAGTGTTAAAGTGAATCATGAGCATTTTAGCTGGAATACATTGCTTTATGCCGGCATGGATGACTCCGTCAGAAACCGGGAAAAGTATGCCGTACACGCTTTTCTGGCTGATGAGCTCCGCGTTTTTGGCCGGTTGCTTACCGATGAAGAACGTGATACGCTGGTAAAAAAATATAGTGACATTGGTTTTGATGGTATAAGACCCTTCAGTGGAATACCTGAAAATCTGGTGTTACCCTTCAAATTCAACAACATCAGTTTTGACTTCAACAGCCTCGAAACTGCCCGGCCTTTTATGGTTAAGTATCAGTATATGCTTGAAGGATACGATGAAACATGGAATCCGGTAACCGGCAAATCCACGGCAAGCTTTGGAAATATTCCGCCGGGTTCATATACCTTTAAAGTGAAGGCCTTGAGTCCTGAAGGTGAATGGAGCGGACCGGCACTTTATAAGTTCGAAATTCTTCCGCCGTTTTACCGTTCATGGTGGGCATACCTGTTTTACTTTTTGTTACTGGCGGCGGGAATTTTTGCCGTTGACCGGTTTCAGCGCAAACGCCTGATTGCCCGGGAGCGGCAGAGGGCTGTGAATCTGGAACTTATGCAGGCCAGGGAAATTGAAAAGGCTTATGACGAACTTAAATCCACGCAGGCACAACTTATTCACAGTGAAAAAATGGCATCATTGGGCGAACTGGCAGCCGGCATAGCCCATGAAATACAAAATCCGCTCAATTTTGTCAATAATTTTTCTGAGGTCAGCAAAGAACTGATCGGAGAAATTCAGGCTGAGCTTACGAATGGCAATCAGGAGCAGGCATCCGGCATGCTGAAAGATGTACAGGCAAACCTCGATAAAATTAATCATCACGGTAAACGGGCTGATTCTATTATAAAGGGAATGCTTCAGCACAGCCGCAGCAGTGCCGGAACAAAGGAGCCCGCAAATCTCAATGCACTTGCCGATGAATATTTCCGTCTGGCTTATCATGGCTTAAGGGCCAAAGACAAATCATTCAATGCTGCCATGGAAACGGATTATGATCCTGAAATTGGTCTGATCAGTTTTATTCCGCAGGATATCGGCAGGGTAATTTTAAATCTGATTACCAATGCCTTTTATGCTGTAAATGAAAAGCGAAAACTGGATCAACCCGGTTACAAACCTGTTGTAAAACTACAAACCAGAAAGATTTTAAACGGTGTAGAGGTGAACGTAACCGATAACGGCGATGGTATTCCTGACAGCATTAAAGATAAAATTTTCCAGCCGTTTTTTACAACAAAGCCAACAGGGCAGGGTACCGGTCTGGGGCTTAGCATGAGTTTCGACATCGTTACCAAAGGCCATGGCGGAGAGCTTAAAGTAGCGACAGCGGAGGGAAGGGGAACCACATTTACCATTTTTATTCCAACATGAACAAAATGATTAAGATATTGGTCGTTGATGACGAAAAAGACATACAGCCGTTGTTTGAACAGCGGTTCCGCAAGGAAATCAGATCAGGTGAAATACTGCTTGAGTTTGCCTTTTCGGGTGAGGAAGCACTGATTTGCCTCGAAAAATACGTGCATGAAGCGGTGCTTATCCTATCCGATATCAACATGCCGGGCATGAGCGGGCTGGAGTTGCTCAGCCGCATCAAAGCCAAACATCATGATCCCCCGCCAATGGTGATGATGATTTCAGCTTACGGGGATCAGGAAAATTACACAAAAGCCATGGAGCTGGGGGCCGATGACTTTATTTCGAAACCGGTGGATTTTGTAGCGCTTAAAGAGAAAATAAAAAAATGTTGTGATGGCTAAGATATTGGTGGTTGACGATGAGCCGGATCTTGAGATGCTGATCAGGCAGAAATTCCGTAAGAAAATAAGGGAAGGGGAGTACGATTTCGTGTTTGCCGGCAATGGCCGTCATGCCCTTGAGCAGCTGGAGCAGCACCCCGATGTGGAAATTGTGCTCAGCGACATCAACATGCCCGAAATGGATGGTCTTACCTTGCTGTCGAAGCTCAACGATCAGCACGTGTTGCTTAAGGCTGTGATTGTTTCAGCTTACGGCGATATGGAAAACATCCGCATGGCCATGAACCGCGGTGCCTTCGACTTTGTTACCAAGCCGGTTGATTTTTATGACCTTGAACTTACCATCGAAAAGACCCTCTCTCATGTAAGGCAGCTGCGCCAAACATTGAAAGCAGTTAAGGAAAACAATATCCTCAAAATGTACGTTGACGAAACGGTATTGCATTTTATGAACAGCAGGGAGTATGAAACATCGGTAATGGTCAGTGAAACGCTCGAGGCGAGCATTGCTTTTATTGATATCTGCGGGTTTACTTCGATCAGCGAAAACGAAATTCCCGGTAATGTCGTGAAGTTGCTCAACAGCTATTTTGATGTGATGGTAAAGGAAATCATCAACCAGGAAGGTTATATTGATAAGTTTATCGGCGATGCGATTATGGCTGTTTTTCGCGGCGATTATCACCTGGACCGGGCGATTGATGCCTGCCTGGCAGTCCGCAGTGAAATTGAAAAGCTGCCTGTTTTTTCAGAAAATGTCAGCTACAAACCAAATGTTTCAATTGGTATTAATAGTGGAGAAGTAATATCGGGCAATATCGGCTCTGCCAGTTTACGCCGGCTCGATTATACGGTAATCGGTGATGTGGTAAATACCGCGCAAAGACTGCAATCGGCAGCCAGACAAGGGCAGATCGTAATTTGCGATGAAGCGTATCAAAGAATAAAGCATTCTTTCAAATGCCTGCAAATCGGCGAAATCACACTTAAAAACAAGCAGAAGCCCGTAATGGTGTATGAGGTAATCAGCTAAATGCTTGTTATATCAAATGGTTTCGACGTGGTTACAGACTATGCCTGAAGGAGGGGCGAGGGACGCTGAAGGAGGGACGAGGGACGCTTGAAGGAGGGACGAGGGACGCTTGAAGGAGGGACGAGGGGCGCTGAAGGAGGGACGAGGGACGCTGAAGGAGGAGAGGAAGAGAGAGGAAGAGTGAGGAAGAAAGGGACAAGGATTCACCTGACAGGTTTTCTTCTAACCTGTTAGGTGTATAAAAGACGTTTAAACCTTAATAAGCTAAACTTCAGCACAGAAAGACAGGATTAACAGGATTAACAGGATTCTGATACCGGACGTAATTTCAGGAATAACTGCTATCTTAAAATTCCCGCCCCAACCTTGGTTGCTGAGCGACGGTGGTCGAGCGAAGCCGAGACCAGCCGAAGCTCAACCTCAACCTCAACCTCAACCTTAACCTTAACCTCAGACTCCCTGATAAGCTAAATTTCAGCACGGAAAGATAGGATTGACAGGATTAAATGGATTCTGTTACCGGGAAGATTTTGGATTTTGGCCCAGATCGTTATCGGGATATAAAATTCTCATATTTTCAAATCATTAAATTGTTTAATTATTCATTCCCGGACGAAGGCGTGACCGGTAAAAAGTGAAGGTTGATTTGTATTGGAAGTTTAATGCTTCCCGTTGCCGTTGATTCCGAAATATTCGATGGCCTTCATGGCGGCATTTTGTTCGGCGCCTTTAATGGAAAAGTCGCGGCCCGAGCCGGCAACCTCCTGATCGACCGTAACCTCGACAATGTATTGCTTGTTGTAGCCTGATCCTACCTCCTGTATCACATTGAATTCGACCTGTTTCTTGTCTTTTTGCGCCCACTCTATCAGCCGGCTTTTAAAGTTCAGGTCGGTATTGATCAGCTCGTTCAGGTCAAAATGGGTTTTAATTACCCTGTTTATCAGAACTTTCCGGGTAAACCCGTAGCCTTTGTCCAGGTACATGGCACCCACAATGGCTTCGAAGGCATCGCCCCTGATGGAGCGGTACACATTGTTTTTTTCCTGGGTATGGATGATCAGCTGATCAAGTCCGAGGCGGAGCGAAAGTTTGTTGAGCTGGGCGCGGCTCACGATCTTGGAGCGCATCTCAGTAAGAAAACCTTCATCTTTGTAAGGAAACATCCTGAAGAGGTAATCGGCCACCACTGTGCTGAGCACGGTATCGCCCAGGAATTCGAGTCTTTCGTTGCTGACCCTGATCCCGTTGTGAAGTTCTTCGGCCTGGGATTTATGGCGGAAAGCAAGTTTGTATAAAAAAATATTTCCGGGATAATACCCGAAAATATTTTTTATTGCTTCAAAAAAGTGTTTTTCAGCGGAAAAGTAAAACCGCGGTGGTTTTAATTTCAGGAGGAACACAGCTTATTTTACAAATTTCTTGATCAGGATGGAGGCATTGTGTCCGCCAAAACCGAAAGTGTTGCTGATGGCGACATTGACGGTTCTGTTTACAGCCTTTCCAAAGGTAAAGTTCAGTGTGGGATCGATTTCCGGATCATCGGTAAAGTGGTTGATGGTCGGGGGAATGATGTTGTTCTGAACGGCCAGTATGGTGGCGATGGCTTCAATGGCTCCGGCGGCTCCCAGCAGGTGGCCTGTCATTGATTTGGTACTGTTGATGTTGATTTTGGGCGCATGTTCGCCGAAGAGCGTAACAATGGCTTTAGCTTCGGCAATATCACCCAGGGGGGTGGAGGTGCCGTGCGTATTGATATGGTCAACATCGGCGGGGCTGAGTCCGGCTTCTTCCAGCGCGGCTTTCATGGCGCGCATGGCGCCGTCGCCTTCGGGATGGGGGCCTGTCATGTGATAGGCATCGGCGGTAAGACCGCTACCGGCCACTTCGGCGTAGATTTTAGCTCCCCTGGCCAGGGCATGATCCAGTTCTTCGAGGATCAGGGCTCCGGCGCCTTCTCCGATCACAAAGCCGTCGCGGTCCTTGTCAAACGGACGGGAACCGGTTTTGGGATCATCATTTCTTGTGGAGATGGCGTGCATGGCATTGAAACCGCCGACACCGGGCGCATTTACCGCGGCTTCCGATCCGCCGCAGACAAACATATCGGCCTTTCCCCACTTGATGTAACTGAATGCGTCCACAATGGCGTTGGCCGACGATGCACAGGCCGAAACCGTAGCGAAGTTGGGGCCTTTGAAGCCATGTTTGATGGAGATATGTCCTGCCGTGATATCGGCAATCATTTTCGGGATAAAGAACGGGTTGAACCTGGGTGTTCCATCGCCGGTGGCGTAAGCGCTGACTTCCTCAAGGAAGGTAACCAGCCCGCCGATTCCGGAGGCCCAGATTACACCAATACGGTTGAGGTCGAGTTTTTCGGGTATCAGTCCTGCATCGGCAACTGCCTCGTCAGAGCTGACCATACCGTACTGGGCATAGGGATCGTACTTGCGAACTTCTTTCCTGTCGAAATAATTCAGGGGATCGAAGTTCTTGACTTCGCATGCAAACTGCGTCTTGAACCTGCCTGCATCGAACCGCGTGATACGGTCAGCGCCGCTTACTCCATTAACCAAGCCATCCCAGTATGCTGGAACAGTATTGCCTAATGGAGTAAGTGCACCTAGTCCGGTTACTACAACTCGTCTTAACTTCATTCAGGAAAATCCTTATTTGGTGTTGTTTTCGATGTAAGCAATGGCGTCGCCTACAGTACCGATTTTTTCAGCCTGATCATCGGGGATGGCAATGTTGAATTCCTTTTCGAATTCCATGATCAGTTCAACGGTATCAAGAGAATCTGCACCTAAATCGTTGGTGAAACTTGCTTCGGGAGTCACTTCGTTCTCATCAACGCCAAGCTTATCAACGATGATAGCTTTTACTTTTGTTGCAATGTCTGACATTTTTTCTCCTTTTTTGGTTTGAGCCTGCAAAGAAACAAATTATTCAAATACCAAACAAAAGTTTTGTTTATCAGCAGGCAGTCAGAATTCCGTAAATAGCAGAAAAATAGCAATATAGATGTATGTATGTATGAGCGTTAAATGCATTATAAATAAGATAATGAACAGATAATCAGCGTTATAGCATTGCGGCCCCGGATAGCATTAAAATTGGCTTAAATTTTACCGGTTTGGCCAGCCCGTTTATACATAATTTCTCTTGCAGAAGGCTAAAATATATTGACAAGAAAGGGTTTTTGCGTTACCTTTCACCTGACTTACCGATGGTTTGAAGCTACCTGTTCTGTTTTGACCAGAAAACCTTTAATATCTGATAATTACACCGATTATAATATATAGTACCGGACTCTAAACGTATTTTTATGACTGAAACTCCTGATGATTCAACTTATCCGCAGCAGCAAAAAAAGAAAAAAAGGGGATGTTGTTCCGGTTGCCTGATTGTAATACTTGTTATTGTCGTTGCCATTGCCGGCTTGTTCGGATATTACTGGTACAAGAGTATTCCGAAGAAATCTCCGGTTGAAAAAGAGTACAATTCCATCCCCGGTTATTTTGAAAATGAATAAACTATGAAACGGACAATAATCGCAGGATTAATATTACTGATGGCCCTTACAGGATTTCCGCAGGAATCGTTCAGGTTGCTGGTGGAGCCCGGGAAACCGCAACTTGCCGGCGACGGGGAGGATTTTACCACCCTGGTGATTTCGGCCCGGAACGGCGAAGGGGAAGTAATTACCACTATGAGCGGCAAGGTAAAAATAGGTGTCAGTTCCGGTTTTCCCGATGAAACCGAGGTTAACATGCAATCGGGCGTGGCATTGGTCAAATTTACCAGCCCCATGTTCGGGACGCCGGTGAAATCATCGCAGCGCATGGTGTATTTTATGTTCCGTTTCATGCAGAAATTTATGGCCAGGGCCACCGGTTCAACGGATTATGCTGCCAATCAGAAGCTGGCCACAAATATTGCCCTTGAAACTTTCCGCGAAGGACTGAACCCTATCACCCTGATCCCTAAAAAAGAGGGCGACAATTTTGTATATATTGTGTGTGAACTGAACGGTGTTAAGGGCAAAGCAAAAATTGAAATTACAAAAGCCACCGACGGCCGGAACGGGAACATAATTCCCGGGGTATATTATGGGAAGGATATTACGGGGCAATCCAGCTGGTATCTGGATATAACCCGCGGCGGAGAGGGTACATTCGGGGAGGCATCTGCACCGGGAGAAGCTAACGGGATATTGTTCAGCAATGAAGAGTTTACCGAATTCAATGATGCTATGGGTAAGATGGCCGGGATGACCGGCTTCAAAAAAGCCTTCATCGGCCTGCCCGCTTCGGAGCAAAAGTATGTGGAGAACTACAGCATTCGCGATATGGGCATGCCTTCGGCATATATGCCTATGCCCAACCATGGTGTTTTTGTTTACATACCCCCCATTTTATTTGAATATGCCGGTCAGAAAAAAAGCAGCGAGGCCGCCGGAACCAAAGAAGAAGAAGTAAAAACAGAAAAGACAGGCATTGTATTCAGCCAGAATAAAATTGTCGGCGACGGGCGCAGCAGGACAAAGGCCGTATTTCATTTCGAAGATGAAAACGGAAGGCCTGTTGAGGGGAAAACCATCTCCTGGTCGGTTCCTGCTGGATTGAAGGTTATCTCGAAGGAAACGGTAACAAACGCCCAGGGGAATGCAGTGCTTGTGCTTGAAGCGCCCATCATAAAAGCGACTGATGAAAAAAGGGGCGAAAACACCGGAGGACTGATTGATAATTACGATCTGTTTCTGCTGAAGGCCAGCTATCCTTCGCTGAGCGAAAAAACCGAGACCACCCAGGCCTATCTCTCGGTTTATAAAACCCTTGAGCAGGATATTTATATCCTCAAACCCGGGATGGAAATTCTGCCCTATAAAGTGCTGTTGCCACAGCTTGAGTATTACAACCTGGAGAGCAGTATTTATGCATTGCTTCCTGAAAGCTACATGACTGTCCCGAACAAAAAGACACCGGTCAACGATGCGGTGGTATTTCTTGCCAGCCGGAAGTTTGACAAAGCAGAATTTCAGAAGGTCTATAACCTTTATTTTAAAGAAGACCGGGCAATGTTTATTCAGATGCTCGAAAATGAAAAGGGAGGATTTTCGGCCATTACGGAGCCATCGGGAAAGTTTAAACTGGTGGTCAGGGATTTTGAAGGGAAAAGAAGGCTGTTTTCAGGAGATTATGACCGGACAATGCAGATTGAACCATTGGAAGCGAAAATCGCTGACCTTACCGGCCGCAGGAAGGGCGCGCTTACCGAAGCCCTGGACCTGCTGGCCGGCGGGGATGCCGCTGTTGTTGATGCGCAGAATGCGGGGGAGCCCCCGGTGGTAACCACCCTCAAGGCGATGGATTTTAAAGCAAATGTCCTGACGAAGTTGCTTGAAATGGAAAACAGCCTCTGTTCCGGAGGTCACCAGGATGCCATGTACATTGAGGAAAAACTGCATGTGATCGGTATGCTGATGACCAATATCAAAGGATCCGCGAGGTATGTGCGTGACTGCGCCAAGGTGTTCGGTCAGCAAAGTTATGAAGCGCTGAAGTTCCTGATGTTTTACGCCGCCGAAAAGTTTAAATTCAATGAGAAGGTCGGGAACTGGCTGGGCAATACCGAAACCGGCAAACAGTTGTCGGATGCGGGCGTGCAGGCCACAGGCTATGTTAACCAGCATCTGCTTGGTATAAGTGAGGATGCTGCCAAACGCAATATTGCCCAGAATTTTTTATTGGAGGTTATTGCACAGGTAAAGAAACTGCCGACGGATGAATATTACCGGTTGCTGGGCCATGCTGCCAATTATGCGCTCACCGAAAAGCAGAAGCAGATGATGGATGCTGTGGTGGATGCTGTTGTTTATTACCTTCCGTTCCCCGACATGATTGCCGATAAGCTGGTGGCAAAGTTTTACGCCGGACAGACATCGGAAGTACTGAAGCTTTTAAACCAGGATCCGGCGAAAGTACACGCGGTATACGGACAGTTACAACCGGCCTTGCGCGACCGTTCCACCGATATCCGGCAGCAATACACGGATGTGGCTGCCTGGAGGCTTAATCTGGATGATTTTAAGGCTTATACGGATCTTTTTGCAGATCTTATAGTCAAAGGGGCTGTAATTATCTGGGATGTAAAAACACTCAATTTTGCGAAAATCCAGAAGCATCTGGAGTACATTGACAAAACCAAAAATGCCCTCAATGCCGCCTATCATGCTTCAAGCGTTGCCCTTGAATTCTGCAGCTTCCGCAATTTGTGGGCTGAAAGTGACGCCGTGCTGATCTATGCCAATAAATGCATTGAACAGGGTTTGATAAATCCGGTGACCCAAAACACCGGTGCTCACTGGTCGCTGTTTCCCGCCGCGATGGCCGGTAACGGGCAGGAGGCCCTGCTAATGAAAGGCGTTCCGGCATTAAATGACAAACAACTCAAGCTCAGCAATGGCTCCTTGCCCGTTCAGGCGTTGAACCAGATGTTACAAGGTTATCCTGAATTCAACCGCTGGTTTGAGCAGCATGAACTGAAGATTCACTGGCTTACGGTGGAGTCTCCCGAAAAGGCAGCACGCTTATTCAGTTCAGCCGGTGCATACCGGTCGGGAATGGAGTCACTTATCATCCTTGCACCGGGTGTTCTTCAAACTCCGGAGGATCCGCTCCTGAAAAGCCGCTGGGATGAGGTTTCAGGAAAGGTGGTGGCGACATCGGCCGAAATGATTGCTTCCTCCGGAGAGGCTGTTGCTGCGCTGAAATCGATGGAGGCGAATCCCAGGGTCAACACTTTTGAGGAAAAGTCTTCAGCTATTATCCTGAAGACCGGAACCGACAAAAGGATGGTTTATGTTTTGATTGCAGCAGGATTTTTATTGCTGTTGTTACTGTTGCTGCTGTTGATCCGCAGGCGCCGGAGAAAGAGACAGCCGGCTTCCGGTCCGGTGAATGTAACTATCCCTGCTGCCCCGGTCATGCCGGCAGCAACTCCACCCGCTACTCCAATGCAGGCGGGTGGTACGGTTATGAAACCTGCTTCTACGCCCAAATTCTGTCCTAAGTGCGGAAATCCACTGAAACCGGGCGTAAAATTCTGCGGAAAGTGCGGGAATCGGTTTTATTAATCTTTATGGACGATCGGTTGATTTTGAAAGCGTAATGCTTTTAATATCAATAATATGAGACCTCTTAATTTACTTCACATTTAATCAATTATCCTCACATGAAAAAGCTGTTTGTAATTCTGCTTGGCATCTCAGTCAGCGTTTTCTGCTTATCCTGCGAGAAAATCCTTGACAAGGAAGATGCGAATGAACTCAAGGGCGACCAGTCACCCATGGGCGAGGTTGGTGTTATCGTTTCATCCAGTTCTGCTGAAATAGCGGGAGTAAGCGACTTTTCAGCGGTAGTTACCGAGCTGAAGGATGGTGTTTCGACCTATACCGCCTCGGCCAAAGTTACCAACACTTTTATCAAAAACATGGTTTCGGGTTTCCCCGGCGTTACCATCAACGGCGATGATGTCACCATCACCAACCTGAAGATGCAGCAGACCACCGAAGGCATTAAATGCCTTACGGGCCCGGGTGCCGGTGTACTGGTGAAGTACGATTCGAAGGTTGGCGACACCTACCCGGTTGGCAATACCGGTAAAGAAAGGAAGGTAGTCAGTAAAACCGGGGTTGATGACTATCCGTACGGATTTTTCCTGATCAAAACCATTCAGGTTGAAACCACCCCGATTGACATTAAGAGCGGCGGGATTCAGAAAATCACCTACATTGCTAACCATAAGTTTGGGATGGTTGGAGTCAGGGTCGACTTTGACGATGAAACCAGCGTGACTTTTCCGGTTTATTCCAGTGCTGAAAACTGATTTCAGCGCGGGATGGTATAATATTTTCACATTTGTATTTGATTCATTGTCAATGAACAAGCTTTTATTGCCTTACCGGTGGAAGTTGCCCGGTATGATACTGTCTTCCGCCGGCGTATTGCTGGCGGTGCTGTTCACCTGGTTTGATTTCAGGTTGAAAATCCCGGTTTTTGCCGTTTACTCGGCCTTCCTGGAAACTAAAATGTTCGTGACTTTCCGGACAAATTTCTCCGATGAGCTGACCCTGCTGACTTTATTGACCGGCCTGGCCCTGGTTGCATTCTCTAAGGAAAAAAATGAACAGCAAGGCTTTGATCTGATCCGTTTGAAGGCTATGTTCAGGGCTGTGCTGGTAAATACTGCATTTCTTATCCTGTCTGTACTGTTTATTTACGGAAGCGGGTTTATGGCAGTGCTGGTCGCGAATCTGTTCACTTTTTTTGTGCTCTATCTGCTTTTTTTCTATTCCGGAAAACTTAGGGCAAATCATGCTGATCATTAAATATCATTTTTGTCCGGTAAATTTTTAGAATGAGTTATGAGATTACCTTCGGTGAGCTCTCCCGATGGTATCGGGATCGGTTCTTCACTTCACTACGTTGCGTTCAGAATGACAATACATTAAAGATAATCAAAGGGGGCTTGGTGGCGGTATAGCCGCCACCAAGCCCCCTCCCCATCAAACCCATGTAAGTCAAAGTCATTCTGATCCCGCATTTTGCGGGAGAAGAATCTCATAACTTAACCGGACAACATTGATTAAACATTAAAAATCCTATGAGAAAACTACTTTCCGGCATCTCTTTCCTGCTTCTGTTTGTTCTTATTTCCTGCAATCAATCAAATCAGCCTGGCAATTCAGACAGCAGGGGATTTGATACCACTGCTTTTATACAGCTTGGCGATTCAATTACGGTGGCTGTTCAACAGGTCTTACTGTCAAACGTGATGCTTGCCACTAAAGCCGGAGGGGCAGGCCACGCGGTCGCTTTCTGTAACGAACGTGCCATGGCGCTTACCGATTCACTTGCGCTGAAATATAACTGCAGGATTCAGAGGATATCTGATAAATACCGCAATCCCGCCAATAAGCCCGGCGAAAAAGAAGCGGCCCTGCTGAAAAAATTGGGTTCTTTAAACGCTGCATCGCCCTTGATCTTTAACGAAGACAGTGCCCTGATTTATTACAAACCCATCAGGGTGGCGATGCCGGCCTGTCTCAGTTGCCATGGAGCAGCGGGGAAAGACATCCTGCCCGGAACACTTGAAGTTATCAGGCAGCAATATCCCGGTGACCTGGCAACAGGTTATAAAGAAGGTGATTTCCGCGGATTATGGAAAATCACCTTCACGAAAGAATAATCCGGTTTTTACCGGTGAAATATTACCGGGCCGGATCTGCGTTTTATGAATTCTTTATCGCAATCACCCTGCGGTAAATCGATCCCAGGTAGTTCATCATGGTAACATGACGGTTTGCGGCAGGGGCAATCAGCACCTTGCCGGTGCCGGTAAAGGTATTCACGATGCCCTCGCCCGATGTCCAGGATGAAAAGAGGCCCTTGGTCGCTTTATTCACGGTAAAATCAATACCTGCCGTGCGTGCAATGGCGAAGGAACCGTCAACCACCAGCCGGTCATTTACCAGGTTAATTTCTTCAAGCGGGCCGTTGGAGACCACAATCACTTTGCCCGTCCCTGAAACCTGCGTCTGGAAAAATCCCTCACCCGAAAACAGCCCGCTGATGGCCTTGTTGGTCCAGAGGCCGACTTCTATGCCCATTTCCGAAGCATAATAAGCGCCTTTGTCCAGGATCCAGGTTTCATTCTTAAGATCCATAATGGTAAACTCTCCGAAACTTGGTTCCAGATAAACTGTTCCGGTTCCGCTGATGGTGGGCTTAAAAGCTGTTTCTTTTGTCACCATTGATTTGAGCAACCCACCGGCCGAGGGCATTTTTGATTCTATCTGAAGGTTGCCCTGCATGTAGTACATGGCGCCCGATTCGCAGCGGAACATCGTGTTCTGCATCTCAACCTTCACCATTTTCAGCATCTGTTTCTCTTCAACGCTGAATTTTATCGCGCCTGTTACTGCCGTGGCGGGTGGCGGAGGTGGTGGGGCCTGATACACGGGCGGGGGCGGAGCTGAAGGGGGTTGCATGGTTTGCCTGACGGGTGGTGCTGCTCCGGCATCCTGCCGTGCTCCGCATTCATGACAAAAAACGGCGCCGTCTTTCAGACGGGTTCCGCAATTTCCACAAAAAGCCATAATTCTGTGATTTTATGATTAATGATCAATCTGTTTAATAACCGAAATGTTCCCGGATGCGGCTGGCTTCTTCCTCCCGGTCTTCAGGGACAGGCACCCTTATTTCATAATGCTCAATTCCGGTCCGCGCAGGATAACTCATATTGAAGCGCATGAGAAGCAGTTTATCCGTTTTGTCCAGCGAAATACCGTCGAGTTTTGAACCGAGCATATTCCAGTTGTTATAAGCCCCGCCTACATAAACCGAGTATTCGGAAATAATGACCAATGCAGGGCTCTTAAGTTTATTTCTTTTTCTGAACCAGGGAAAAGTAAAGGCCGGAATTATCAATATAGCAATGATTCCCAGACATATATAGAGCATAAGGATATCTCCGGCAAGAAGACTCAGAGCTATTCCGATTACGACTGATATCACGGAAATCAGTATAAAAGTTCCTTTGCTGATTGACTTATCTTCGGAAAAATCAAGTTCAATGTATCTATCCCAGAGCGGTTTATCGATCTCCCATCTGGCCAGATTCTGATCGTCGCTGATCATCCTGTCAAGTTGCCGGGCGCGTTTCAGATAAACTGCTATCACGATGATTCCGCAAATCACCAGAAAACCACAAATGGTGATGATGGCAAATCCGCCGTTCATCCCGTCGATGCCGGACAATGCCGGGGTAAAGCACCCGAAAAGGAACAATACCGTGAGGATGATCCACGTTTTTACTACATTCCATTGTTTGTTCTGCGGTTTTTCCATCACCGGGTCAGTCTGCTTCGTAACCTTCAATAATCACCATTCCCTTACGGCCTGATTTTGTGTTGAAAGACCAGGATTTATCATCCGAAACTACCACCTTGTAAGTGCCTGCTTCCATTCGTGCATTGGGTTCGCAGATCCATTTTTCGTTGGGTGTCCCGTCGCTGCCGGGCGCATTCCGTGCCTGCCATGGACCGCCGGTCTCTTTTTTACGGCCTTCGAGGGTGATGGTGCCTGCGGGCGCCCCGTTTCCTTCATTATAGTGAAAAGTGATAATCCTTGTCACAACCATGGCCTTGTCAAACTTAACCTTATTGGCAAAAGGAGGGTTGCCCTTTACCGGTTCGGTATTGAAGGTGTTGTAAAGCGTTCTCGGCGATTTGGACGTGGTGGTGTTTTTCATTACCACGGTCAGGGGTTCGTTTTTTTTCACCGGCTCTTCCTGAGCGGGTTGTTGCTTCGGAGCTTCCGCCGGCTTTTTGGGCGTCGTCTTTTTCGGTTTGGGGGCTTTTTTTTCAGGTTCTTTTACCACCGGCACCTCTTCAGCAATTTCAGTGCTTGCCGAATCTTCTGCCGGCAGGATTATTTCCGGCTCAGTTACAGGAAGCTCCGGCACTGTTTCTGCAGGGATTACTTCCGCTACTTCTGTTTTTGTCCCGCTGAAGAAATGCTGATAAGCGTACCACCCGCCTGCGCCCAACACCGCTAAGCCCAATAGCGCCAGTAAGGCAATCAGGATTCCTTTCCTGCTTTTTTGAGGTTTTCGGGCTTCTGATACCACAGGCTGTGGTGGTAAGGCAGCCGGAGGCGGAGCCTGGGCAGCGACCGGAGGGGTGTGAACCGTTTTTTCAACAACCGGAACCACCGGGGGAGGCAGTTGGGTTTCGTGTTTCACTTCTTCGCCCGTGGCGGCTGCAACCATATCGGTCATTCTGTATCCGCAATCCTGGCAGAAAAGGTCGCCTGATACCACAAATGCGCCGCAGTTGGGGCAATACTGTCCGTCGGCCTGCTGTTCAACGGGAGCAGGCGGTTCAGGAGGCGCTTCCGGTGCTGCCGGAGGTGTAATTATTGCCGGCTCTTTTGGGGTTGCTGAGGTGTCGAAGCCGCATCCGGGGCAAAAGCGCTCTTCATAAGCCAACGGACCTCCGCATTGCGGGCAAACAGGTTCTGGTGTAACAGATTCAGCAACAGGCTCTTCCACCGGCTGTTCATTTGAAACCGCGTCAGCAATTACCTCTGCAGATCCGGCATCCGCCGGCGTTTCTCCACCTGCCGCCGCCATTGCTGTATCGAATCCGCATTGCGGACAAAACCGTTCTTCATCGGTAAGCAGGGCGGCACATTCAGGGCATGTTTTTGCCGGCTTTTCAGGTTCCTGTGGCGTTTCTTCCGGGAAATCAGTTGCCGTTATTCCGGCTGCTGCCGCAGCCTGTTTATCGAAGCCACACTCAGCGCAAAACCGGTCTTCAGCCGGCAAAGGAGCGGCGCATTTCGGACAAAGTTGCTGATGCTGCGGCCGGGGCTTATCAGATTGATCTGCGGATGCTGCTCCGGCTATTTCAGTTTCAAGACTCTGTTTGTCAAATCCGCATTCGTTGCAGAAGCGTGCGCCCGGTTCAAAACCGGTTCCGCACTGAGGGCAGTATTTCATGGTGTGGCAGTTTAATGAACTTTTTTAAGCTGGGTTACATACCCATCATTTTGGCGCCAAAGAACAGGCCGACAATAGCTCCGATAATCAGCGCGACAACAAATGTCAGCACAATCATGGCGATGATGGTTACAACAACATATCCCACAACTTTTTCTTTCGGGGTCTCCTTAAGAACCGGCATTCCAACCGCCAGCAGGTAAATGGCATATAGTCCGATAAGCAGTACCAATATGCTCATACTTGTACCCAGGATTAAAAGGATACCGGCCAGCCATTGAGGCGTTGTGGAATATACAGCCAGTTGCAATGATCTTCCGAAATCTTTTTTTGAGTCAAAGGACGGTGCAAGCAGATCAATGATCCAGGCAAGAATGTACACGCCGATCAGGGCCGAGAGCAACTGAACAAGTCCGTACTGAATGCCGCCGGCAATGCTGCGCGAGGTATATCCCCAGTAAGTTACCCCGATTACCCCGAATTTGATAAAGGAAGCAATTGCCGGGATGGCAGCCAGGATCAGGGCGTAACCAACCAGCAACTTTGTGGTGTCAGGCTTTTCCGAAGCAATTACCCTCCATTCTTCTTTGGGCTTGATAATGATGTTGATCACCCTTTGAATAAGGTTTGTATGTTTCGTTGTTCCGTAAACAGGTTCTTCATAAGCCGGCTGAGGCGCCTGATAAACCGGAGGGGGAGGCGGGGTTACGGGCTGGTTGACCGGGGATTGAGGCTGGCTCTCAGCCTGGATCGGTTTGCCGCATGAGGGACAGAATTTCACGCCCTCGCGAAGTTCACTACCACAACTTGTACAGAATTTCATAATGTTATTTTTGTTAGGTTAATGGATTTGCGTGATATAAGTAATGCCTGGCAGCCCGGAATAGTAGTGAATCAGTTGAGTATCGCTTTCAGCAAAACAAAAATACCGAATCAATCGCCCTGTGGCAAGAGCAGATTGTTATTTAAACTTGATCTAAAGAAGCGGCCTGTATTTATGAATGAAATTCCAATAACAGAGAGGTTCAGCATTGTTGTTTAAATCCAATTTTTTTGAAATAACTTTGCTGTTGGTTGGAAGTCTTAGGAGAGAAATTTCGGGATATATCCTGTAATTAATCCATTGATATAAGGATTAATTACCAGTCACAGCATTTTTTTATTTTGTAATGCTGTATAGCCAGCTAATTATGTTTGTATTTGAATGGATTTGAAGGCCCGTTGTTGTTGAAAACCCCCGGGCGAATAATCATGTTCTTTTGAGAGATTCTCGGCCATGTAGAAATATTCGATTTAAAAAGTATATAATGGGTTTCAATTTTCAGGGAATACTACATTGCTTAAATCAGGCGTACTTTCAATATAATAATATACTTCCCACTTGCCTTGATAATCCTCTGTCAGGGCAGTCATACTCTCAACCCAGTCCCCGGAGTTCATATAATGGATATGGTCAATCATTTTGTTGGCAGGCTGGTGGATGTGCCCGCAGATGATTCCATGGCACATATT
Source organism: Lentimicrobium saccharophilum (assembly GCF_001192835.1). Classification (NCBI taxonomy): domain Bacteria; kingdom Pseudomonadati; phylum Bacteroidota; class Bacteroidia; order Bacteroidales; family Lentimicrobiaceae; genus Lentimicrobium; species Lentimicrobium saccharophilum. The sequence continues at coordinate 2,836,201 of NZ_DF968182.1, read as the reverse complement.
ATAGCGGGCTATCCTGCACATTTCATTTTCGAAATTGCTGATAAATGAAACTGCGCTTTTAACTTTGTGTTTCACAGCCTGAGAAAAGGAATAGTAAGGTTTGCCTTTGTGGATCCGGTATCTGTTGATCCGGCGGTTCAACCAGAGGAGGAAAGTATAGCCTGTGTCTCCAAGCTTTGCCACAAAACGCAGCCGGCTTGTAAACAGGTCAAAAATGTCACCATGACAAACGTAATAACGCATGTTGCCGGATTCGAGGATATAATCCTTCACAATTGAGAATTTTCCGGAGGTGAAAGGGATGAATTGATCCAGGAAATCATCATGATTCCCCCGGATATATATAATCCTTGTTTTTTTTTGATCCAGAATGTTGATAATCAGCCTGAAAAATCGGCTGTGCTTTTTCTGCCATTTTCCTGAACGTTTCAGCCGCCAGCCATCAATAATGTCTCCGTTAAGGATGAGCGTATCGCAGCTGTTTTTTTTCAGAAATCTTACCAGTTGCCTTGCCCCGGAGTTCTTTGTTCCCAGGTGCACATCAGATACAACAATGGTTTTGTAATGTTTTTCCTGCAATATTTTTTTACTTGATTGCAAGAATAATACATTGATATTAATCTTGAATTATCGCAGGGTTAAAAAAATGTAAAATCAGCTGTGTTTATTGCCAGTCAATTTCCCCGCTGCCGTAACAGAGTTCGCCCGCAGCATCGTAAACCACGCCAAACTGTCCGGCGGCCACCCCCGAAACGGGTACTTCCGATTCTATAACGGCCCCGCTTCCGGTAAATACCAGTCTACCCTTGTTAAATTCGGGCGTGTGGCGGATCTTGAAGGTAATATCCGCGGGCCGGCTCAAATCATGCCAGGGGTTGCCCGAGATAAAATGGAATCCCTTAAGCTGAATGCTGTTGCGGTACTGGGTCAGGGGGTCGTAACCGTTCGAGACGTAAACCACGTTTTCTTCCGTATCCTTTTTCACCACAAACCAGGGGCCTTGGCTTAGCCCCAGCCCCTTGCGCTGTCCGATGGTATGAAACCAGTACCCTTTGTGTTTGCCCAGGATTTTCCCGGTCTCCAGCTCCACGATATTTCCTTCCTTTTCACCCACATACTTCCGGATAAAATCGTTGTAGTTCACCTTTCCCAGGAAACAAATGCCCTGACTGTCCTTGCGGCCGGCGCTGGGCAGCCGGGCTTCAGCGGCAATCCTGCGAACCTCGGATTTAGGCAGCCCGCCAATCGGAAACATCAGTTTCTGCAGCTGCGCATAGGTAATCTGGGCCAGGAAATCGGTCTGGTCCTTGAACTTATCTTTTGCAGTTGCCAGGTACTTGATGCCATCCCTGAACTGGGTTGAAGCGTAATGCCCCGTGGCAATCGCATCGAAGTCTTTGCCGTATTTATCGTTGAAACTGCCGAATTTGATCATGCGGTTGCACATCACATCCGGGTTGGGCGTCAGTCCTTTCTTTACGGAATCAATCGTATAGGCTACCACGCTGTTCCAGTACTCTTCCTGCAGGGTCACCACTTCCATGCGCAGCCCGTATTTTTTCGAAAGCCAGGTGGTGATTTCAATATCCTCTTCCGAAGGGCAGTCCAGAAAGCCTTCCTTGTCCTTCATCCCGATAAGGATATAAAAGATCACAGGCTCATAACCCTGCTCTTTCAGCAGGTGGAGCATTACGGAGCTGTCGACTCCGCCGGATACGAGGGCGGCGATTTGCATGAAGTGATTTCGGATTTCGGATTGCCTGATTTCTCAGCGTTTGCAAAATTACATTAAAAAAATGACAGCCTCCGCTGTTTGCAGATGCTATCTGCGGATCTGAAAACCCGGAGTCGATAAAAAAAGACCTGATCAACTAAAATAGAAAACTTGTCAGTTCACCTCGATGGATATTGGTCACGATAGCTGACGGGAAGAAATAGAAAATCCGAAAAATCAAAGTAAAAAAGGTGACCTAACAAGTTAAAAGAAAACTTGTTAGGTCACCTCAATAGAAATTAGGTCTGAAAGCAATTGGGATCGGAAGTCAGAAGTAAAAGATCAGAAGTTGAAATTATCAATCCGAAATCAAAAATCCGAAATCAGAAATTTTAGATAAGTCCTTTGGCATGTTTCTCGCCGATCACCTTCAGCATATCTTCGGTCATGGCGCGGAGGTTCCATTTCGGGTTCCAGCCCCACTCATGGCGGGCGGCACTGTCGTCCATGCTGTTGGGCCACGAATTGGCGATGGCCTGTTTCATGGGATCAACATTGTAGGTCATTTCGAAACCGGGAATATGCTTTTTAATTTCTGCGGCAATAATCTCCGGATCGAAGCTCATGGCGGTCACGTTGAAGGAGTTCCTGTGCTTCAGTTTTGAAGGATCGGCTTCCATCAGGTCGATGGCGGCTTCGATGGCATCGGGCATGTACATCATATCGAGGAAGGTGCCGGCGCCCAGCGGACAGGTGAACTTTTTATGTTTGATGGCCTCATAATAAATTTCAACGGCGTAATCGGTGGTGCCGCCGCCTGGCAGGGTAACGTTTGAAATAATGCCCGGGTAACGGACCGAACGGGTGTCCACGCCAAAACGTTTGAAATAGTAATCGCTCAGCAGCTCACCGGCAACCTTTGAAACGCCGTACATGGTCTGCGGACGCATGATGGTATCCTGTGGGGTGTTGTCAAGGGGAGTGCCACCGCCGAAAGCGCCGATGGAGCTGGGGGTTGAAACGGCGCAGCCATATTCGCGGGCTACCTCAAGGCAGTTCATCAGTCCGCCGATGCCGATATTCCAGGCAACCTGGGGTTTGCTTTCACCCACTGCCGAGAGAATGGCTGCCAGGTTATAGATGGTGTCTATTTTATACTTTTTAACAACATCAGCAATCTGTTGGGCATTGGTGGCGTCAACCACCTCAGCGGGGCCCGATTCCAGCAGTTCGCCGGTGGGTAAGGTTGAGCGGTATCCGGCAACTACATTGCCGTTGCCATATCTTTTGCGAAGTTCAAGGGTGAGTTCTGATCCGATCTGGCCCACCGAGCCAATAACTAAAATGTTTTTCATGGGTTTAAGTAGGTTTATTTGTTTGTTAACCGGTTAACAATAAGTGCGGCAAATGTACAATAATTTGCAGAATCACAAAACTTTGATCAGTTTTCATATCGTTGCATTTCAGGGTATTCACATTGTTTTTAAACAGGCTGAAAATCACTGCTAAATATTTGCAAAATCCCTTTTCCTGAAAATCAAAAGTGATATCTTTGCGCCACTGTTATTCCAAAAACAATCAACTGTAACTTTAAAAAAATACACTATGTACGATCGTCTTCAGGCCCATCTGCAGAAAGAACTGGCCGACATCCGGGAAGCCGGACTCTACAAGAATGAACGGGTTATCACCACTCCCCAGGGAGCTGAAATCAAGGTGAACAGCGGCGCCGAAGTGCTGAACTTCTGTGCAAACAACTACCTCGGATTATCCAACAATCCCAAGCTGATCGCCGCCGCCAAGGAAGCCCTCGATTCCCACGGTTACGGACTATCGTCGGTTCGTTTTATCTGCGGCACCCAGGACCTTCACAAAAGGCTGGAAGCCAAGATTGCCGAATTTTTCGGCACGGAAGATACCATTCTGTATGCAGCCTGCTTCGATGCCAACGGTGGTGTGTTTGAACCCCTTCTCGGTGAAGAGGATGCCATTATTTCTGATTCCCTGAACCACGCATCCATCATCGACGGCGTTCGGCTCTGCAAGGCACAGCGCTACCGTTATGCCAACGCCGATATGGCCGATCTGGAAGAGCAGCTGAAACTTGCTCAGGCCCAGCGCTTCAGGCTGATCGTTACCGACGGCGTATTCTCTATGGACGGAAACGTCGCCCCTATGGACAAAATTCACGAACTGGCACAGAAATACGATGCCATGGTGATGGTTGACGAATGTCACTCTGCCGGCGTGGTTGGCGAAACCGGTCGCGGGGTAACCGAGCTTTTCAACATCCGCGGAAAGATTGAAATCATCACCGGTACGCTGGGCAAGGCCTTTGGCGGCGCCATCGGCGGATTTACCACCGGTAAAAAGGAAATCATCGAAATGCTGCGTCAGCGTTCACGTCCTTACCTCTTTTCAAATTCCATCCCGCCCACCGTTGCTTCCGCCGGTATCAAAATGTTTGATATGATGGCCGAAACCAATGAACTGCAGGATCGTTTGCACGAGAATACCGCTTATTTCGTGAAGAGGATGGTGGATGCGGGATTTGACATCAAACCAACCCGCAGCGCCATTTGCGCCGTGATGCTTTACGATGCCAAACTGAGCCAGGATATGGCCGCTAAATTATTGGACGAAGGAATTTACGTGATCGGATTCTACTACCCGGTTGTGCCCAAAGGACAGGCCCGTATCCGCGTTCAGATCTCAGCCGCCCACAAGCGCGAGCATCTGGATAAATGTATTGCAGCCTTTACCAAAGTTGGTAAGGAACTTGGAGTACTGAAGGGATAAAATCCTCCCGCGTACGATTTTAAGGACGCCCGGTATTTATTGCCGGGCGTTTTGTTGTTGGGGCTTCCGTCAAGCTGATCTTTCATCAGCGCGATCAGGGGATAGACTAAGATATATACCCCCTCTTTCATCAGTGCCGTAATCTGATAGCAAACTGATTTCCCGCCTCCGGTTGGCATAATTATCAGAGTGTCTTTGCGGGCTGATGCCGATATAATCACTTCCTCCTGGTTGAGGCGGAAATGATCGTAACCGAAGTATTTCTTAAGTAATGCCTGAGGGTTCATGGATTTCGGATTTTGGATTTCGGATTTTGGATTTACCTTCGGTGAACTCCGCTTCGCTCCGGTTTGGAATGTGGATTAATTCCTCCTATTTGTGTGGTTTACCGATATTCTCAGTGATCATACCGGAGAGAATATGAGATGTAAAAGCTGAATACTGTTTTTAGGTCCGGTAGCGGTTTACTGACTGTTATTCAGAAAAACAGGCCGGATATTCTGAATATAATCAGAAAAATGGGCCTGAAATTCTGAAAAAGTATACTTGTAAGGATATAATCACTTCAGATCTTGGGCTGCAGATCAGTGAAAAAACAAGTACGCTACAAAAATGGCGGCTATTACTCCTGCCAGGTCGGCCAGCAGTCCGGCGGTGATGGCGTAGCGGGTCTTTTTAATGCCAACGGATCCGAAATAGACGGCAACAATATAAAAGGTGGTATCGGCGGCGCCCTGAAAGACACAGGATAACCTTCCTGCAAATGAATCCGCGCCATATTGTTTCATGGTATCCACCATCATGCCTCTTGCACCTGAGCCACTGAGCGGTTTCATAAAGGCGGTGGGCAGGGCATCCACAAAGTCAGTGTTCATGCCCAGGGCGGCAAAACCACTTCCTATCCCCTGTACCAGAAAGTCCATGGCACCGCAGGTCCTGAAAACGCCTACGGCTACCAGTATGGCAACCAGGTAGGGAATGATCCGGATGCTGATGCTGAAACCTTCTTTTGCCCCTTCGATAAACGACTCATAAACGTTGATCCGTTTGACCAGCCCCAGGGTAATGAATGAGAAAATGATCCCGAAAAGGATAAGATTTCCGGCTACGGAGGAAATCACCGTTACCTGTTCCTGAGAGATGGTGCTGAAGTACCAGATAATGGACGCGATCAGCAGCGTAAATCCTCCCAGGTAAGCGAGGATCACCCTGTTGAACAGGTTTATTTTCTGAAATGCCGATACCGCGACAATTCCGGTAAGTGTGGAGCAGAAGGTCGCCAGCAGGATGGGAATAAACACATCGGAGGGGTCGGCGGCCCCCAGCTGTGCCCGGTAAACCATAATGCTCACGGGGATAAGTGTTAGTCCCGATGCATTCAGCACCAGGAACATGATCATGGCATTGCTTGCCGTATCCTTGTCCTTGTTCAGCTCCTGCAACTGGGTCATGGCTTTTAATCCCAGCGGTGTTGCGGCATTGTCGAGCCCCAGCAGATTGGCGGCGATATTCATCATAATGGATCCGCTGGCCGGGTGGCCTTTGGGGATTTCGGGGAACAGCCGGCTGAAGAGCGGCCCGACGGCTTTTGACATCAGGTTGACAATACCGCCCGATTCACCCACCTTCATCAGTCCCATCCACAGGGTCATCACCCCGGTAAGCCCCAGCGAAATCTCAAATCCGGTTTTGGCCATCTCAAAAGTGCTGTTCATCATTTCCGGGAAAATAGACACATCTCCCATGAAAATCAGCCGGAACAGCCCTACTATAAAAGCGATGATAAAAAAAGCTACCCAGATGTAATTCAGAACCATAGTTAGTCTGGTAAGAAGTTCGGACATCAAATGTATTAATTTAATGTCGAATTCAGGCTGTCATTTTTTTCGGTCCTATTGTAATTGTTCTCTCCGGGATTGGGTTTGAAGTGTCATATTTTGGCTACATTTGAAATTCATAATAGCCAACACTGATTTATTCATCTCATAGCACTCAATTATGAAACTTCAATTTTTAGGCGCTGCCAGGGAGGTAACCGGAAGCCGGCACCTTATTACCACAGAAGCAGGAAAAAAAATCCTGCTCGACTGCGGGGTATATCAGGGAAAGGGGCTTGAAACCGATGCCATGAACCGCGATCTGGGTGTGGATCCGGCGGAAGTCGACCACATCATTCTGTCGCACGCCCACATCGACCATTCGGGATTGATCCCGTATATGTACCGTCACGGTTTCAGGGGGTCGGTAGTGTGTACCAATGCCACCCGCGATTTATGCTCAATCATGCTTCCCGACAGCGGGCACATTCAGGAGAACGATAACTACTATTTCAACAAGAAGAGGGCCCGTCAGGGACTGAAGCCTGTTGAACCGCTGTATACCCTCGACGATGCCCGCAAATGTATGGAGTTGTTTATCGGGGTTCCTTACAACCGTAAGTTCAACATCGACAACGATATCAGGGTGAAATTCACCAATACCGGCCATATGCTGGGCAGCGGGGTTATCAGCATTGAAATACGTGACAAGGGCGATTTTGTCCGGATAGCCTACACCGGCGACATCGGCAGGCCTGAAAACCGCATCCTGCGTCCACCCGATGCTTTTCCGCAGTGTGATTACCTTATTACTGAAGCTACCTATGGCGACCGCCTGCATCCGGCGAGGCAGGATGCTGAAGCTGAACTTCTGCGCGTGGTTACCGAAACCTGTGCTGACAAAAAGGGGAAGCTGATTATCCCTTCATTTGCCATTGGCCGTACCCAGGAGTTAGTTTATACCCTGAATAACTATTTCAATGAGGGAAAGCTGCCAAGAGTGAAAATCTATGTAGATAGTCCGCTGGCGGTCAATGCTACCGATATCTTCCGTCTGCACACAGACACCCTCAACCGCGACGTACAGGAAGTAATGGAAAATGATCCGGATCCTTTCGGCTTCAGTTCGCTGCAATACATTAAGAGTGCGGATGACTCCAAAAAGCTGAATACACTGAATGAACCCTGCGTGATCATTTCTGCATCGGGTATGATGGAAGCCGGACGGATCAAGCACCACCTTGCCAATAACCTGAGCAATCCGAAGAACACCGTGCTGGCTGTCGGTTACTGCAGCCCGTCAACCCTTGGGGCGCGGATTCTGAGGGGAGATCCTGAAGTATCTATTTTCGGGGTGATTCACCAGGTCAGGGCAAAGATTGAGCGGATCGAAGCATTCAGCGGCCATGGTGATTACCAGGAGATGATCAGTTATCTGGGATGTCAGTCGAAGGAAAAGATTAAAAAGACATTTCTGGTTCATGGAGATGCGGATGCAACAACTGCCTACCGGTCACACCTTCACGATGCAGGGTTCGACAAAGTGGAAATCCCTGTGTTAAAGCAGGTTTATAATTTATAGGTTTCCGGCTGCAAGGTTTTCTGCAAAAAAAAAGGCGGCTCTGCAAAGAACCGCCCTTTTTGAATCATTAACTATGAAAATTAATCTTGTGATTTAGCCGCTTTTTTACGGGTAGAGTAGTTGATTTTAAAGGCGCCGACTTTACGAAGTTCCTGTTTAACATCAGTAACAACGCCCATTTTCACCTCTCTGTCAACTTTAAGTGAAGTTGTCAGCAGCGGACGGTCGGCTTCAACACGGGCTTCCCTTTCAGTATATATGAATTCAGCGATGTCGGCCACGGTGCGGAAACTGTCGTTCAGCTGAATACGCGATTCCGTTCCGTAGAGATTCGATTGATAAGGAGGACCAATGTAAATAAAACTTACCAGTGCTTTTTTCTCCAGTTTCTGAACTTCGGTGGCCTCAGGCATTGTGTTGCGTACCTTCAGGGTAACTTCACGCATGGTTGTGGTTACCATGAAGAAGAATAGCAGCATAAAAATGATGTCTGGCATCGAAGCAGTGCTGATTGCAGGTAAATCACCTGACTTTTCTTTCTTAAACCGTGCCATATTACTTTGTCCCTCCTATATCTTCAGGTTCAGCTTCAGAAATTGACATCGGGATGGCTTTCTGAATGGCGTCAGTATATTCCTGACTTAATTCAGAAAATTTAACCCCGAATTTTTGTCTTGAGAGTTCGTCCCTGAGTTCATTCACTGCCGCGGTCAACTCGTTTTGTACCTGAATGTACATATCATACGAGGTGCCCCTGTCATTTTTAAGCGAGATGATGCCTTTCGAAACCGGGTATTCACCCAGGAAGGGAATGGTCTCAAGTTTTTTCTCAGGAAGGTCTTCACGGTTACCGGGATTTGCCAGGAACTCTTTTGCTTCTGCGCGCAGGGTGCTGATGTCGCCCCATCTGCTTTCTACAAACAGACGGTCGCTTTTATTGACCAGCACATTAAAAACATTGCGCTCTTTAACATCCGGAGTTTCGGCCGTGGGATCCGGGGGAGGAGGTAATCTCCTGACGATACCTGAGTCCACATCCATGGTTGTGGTAACCAGGAAGAAGATCAGCAGGAGGAAGGAGATATCCGCCATTGACCCGGCATTAATTTCGGGAACTTTTCTTGCCATAGTTCATCCTTTCTTAAAGGAGATAATTACTTAAACCACTTTGCCACTTCGGCATAGAGGATACTTATGACCACACCGCCAAAAACGATATAGGTAGCCAGTAAGCCGCCTCCGATTACTTTGGATGTAGTTGCCGAGATCTCATGCTTATCGTAAAATGCGCCGGTTTCGGCCGGTGATAAAGCAAAAGCCAGCAACAACAAGCCAACCAGCACCAGAAACCCGATCAATCCGCCCTTGGCTTTCTTGAAGTTACCGAAAGTCTGGATCAGGGGGAACACTATCGCTGATATTGCAGCAACAGCAATCAGGATATAAGCGAGGTAGAGGCCTATGTTGATTAAAGGACTGTCTTGCATGGGTTTTACTTTTTAGCGTTTTTGTGTTTTACCAGGATATCCATGAACGAGATGGTAGCATCTTCCATGGAGTTTACAATACCGTCGATCTTGGAGATCAGGTAGTTGTAGAAGATCTGGAGGATAATGGCCACGATAAGACCAAATACGGTTGTCAAGAGGGCCACTTTCATACCACCGGCAACAACGGTCGGAGAAATATCGCCGGCAGCTTCGATGGCGTCAAAAGCCTGAACCATACCAACAACTGTTCCAAGGAATCCGAGCATGGGGGCAAGGGCGATAAACAAACCAATCCACGAAAGGTTGTTTTCAAGACGTCCCATCAATACACCGCCATAGGAAACAATTGATTTTTCAACCATTTCAAGACCTTCGTCGTGACGGTCGAGACCCTGGAAGAATATGCTGGCAACGGGGCCGCGGGTATTTTTGCAGATTTCTTTGGCAGCACCTACACCTTCCATTTCAAGCGCTGTTTCAACTTTGTTCAGCAGTTTCTGTGTGTTGGTAGTTGAAAGGTTAAGATAAATGATGCGCTCAATGGCCAGACCAAGACCAAGGATAAGCACGAGCAGCACAGGGAACATCCATCCGGGTGAACCTTCAATAAATTTTTGTTTCAGCACCTGATGGAATGATTTAGGCGCTTCTTCTTCAGCTACCAGGGTTTCCTGGGTTTCCTGCGGAGCTGCAGCTTCTTCCTGTACTGTAGTGTCAGCAGTCTGTTCAGTCTGCGCAGCAGCCTCATCCTGTGCCATAACAAAGCTGGTTACTCCAAAAGTGAGCATTCCTGCTACCGTCAAAAACGCAATTAATTTTTTCATAGTTAATGGTTATTGATTTTTGTTTTAAAAGGAACTTGTTTTTGTTTCAGTTTATTGTGTGAATTATCAGTTTTTCAAATTATTGGCGGAGAGAATGGGATTCGAACCCATGATACGCTTTTGGCGTATACACACTTTCCAGGCGTGCGCCTTCGACCACTCGGCCATCTCTCCGTAACAGGCTCAACTTAACGCCTCTTATTCGAATTTCAGGGCGCTAAAATACAAAAAAATGTGAACAATAAGTTTTCAACCATATTTTTTAATCCTTCACTTTTAATCATTTATCCGTTAATCAACACTTTAGCAATTTAGACAGATTCTAAATGATGTTTCAGGTGAACTTTTTCAGTGTTTGTAATTAATTGATAAGGGTCTCTCTAATCGATGGTTAATTCTCCCCTGAGCGGCGTTTGCAGCATTTGTGAAAGTTGCCCCCCCGAAAAGCCCTCTCCGAGCAGATACATGGTTTTGGCAACTGCCGATTCGGTGGTAATATCATATCCACCCACTACACCAATGCTTCCAAGTTGTACACTGGTTTCATATTTGCCCATCTCAACCGAGCCCCCTTTACACTGCGTTACGTTAAAAATGGTTATCCCGCCTGCAATACCATCGCTGAGTGCTTTTAAAAACCAGGCATCCGTGGGCGCGTTTCCGGCTCCGTATGTCTCCAGAATAAGTGCCTTCAGGCCCGGGATATTGAGGATACTTCTGACCACGTTTTCGGTTATTCCCGGAAATAGTTTCAAAATCGCCACATTGGGGTCAAGATTGAGATGTACTTTCAGTTTCCTGAAGTTTGGTTTGAGAATATGCTGATGGTTATACCGGATGTGCACTCCCACCTGGGCAAGCAGGGGATAGTTTCCGCTCAGGAAGGCATTGAAATTTTCAGCGTTGAATTTATTGGTCCGATTCCCGCGCATCAGCCTGTTTTCAAAACAGATGGATACTTCCGGGACGATGGGTGTATCTTCGGCCCGGGCTGCCGCGATTTCAATGGCATTGATAAAATTCTCCCTGCCGTCGGTCCGCAAAACTCCCATGGGCAGCTGTGAGCCGGTAAATACCACGGGCTTATTAAGATTCTCAAGCATAAAACTCAGCACGGATGCCGTATAAGCCATGGTATCGGTGCCATGAAGCACCACGAAACCGTCGTATTTCTCGTAATTCTCCTCTATAACCTTTGCCAGTTTGATCCAGAAGGAGGGATTCATGTTTGATGAATCAATAAGCGGATCAAAACAGTAGGAGTCGATGCGACAGTTAAAATTCTGAAGTATGGGGATGTGCTTGTACAGGGCATCAAAATTAAACGGTGTGAGGGCTCCCGTGGCAGGGTCCTGTATCATGCCGATGGTGCCGCCGGTGTATATTACAAGGATGTTGGATTCCATATATTTATCTGTAAACATTAAAACTACGATCAGTCAAAATTAACGCGAACTGCCGGTATGTTACCACATGAAACCGGTTCTTAATCGAAACGGAAAAGCTTCCTGGCGTTTTCTGTTGTATTACGGGCCACCTCTTCTGGACTGATACCCTTTATCTCTGCCACTTTTTCAGCTATAATTGGAATGTAGGACGGATCATTCCGCTTGCCGCGATAAGGCATGGGCGCCAGGAAGGGGGCGTCGGTCTCAAGCACAAGATGTTTCATATCAACATGTTTCAGTGTTTCCTGCATCCTGTTGTTCTTAAATGTGATCACCCCGCCGAGCCCCAGGCTGAAACCCAGCCCGGTGGCCTGTTTTGCCTGCTCGGGACTTCCGGAGAAGCAATGGAAAATACCGCGGAGTTCAGGTTGGTTAACATCCTTGAGTATCCGGATCACCTCATTGAACGATTCCCGGATATGCACAATCAACGGCAGGTTGAATGAAAGCGCCAGTTCAATGTGATGCCTGAATACAAACTCCTGTTCTTTTGCGAAGGTCTTGTCCCAGTAAAGGTCTATACCACACTCACCTATTCCGTAGAATTTCCGGCCCTGTAACTGCTTTTCAACAATAGCCAGTTCTTCCCTGAAATTTTCCTTCACAGATGTGGGATGCAGGCCCATCATGGGAAAGCAGTTGCCGGGGAACTCATCAGCCAGCGCAAGCATAGTGGATATGGAGGTGCTGTCGATATTGGGCAGCATCATGTATTTGACGCCTGCGCCGGACGCCTTTTCGATAACTTCGCGGCGGTCCTGGTCAAACTCCTCCAGGTAAAGATGGGTGTGGGTGTCTGTAAAAATCATGCTGCAAAGATAAATGTTTATAGCAGTAAAGAAGTCAGTCTCCCCGGAGGCAAGTTGCTTGTGATGTGAACAGGATGCAACACCCGGTGAAACTGGTACGGGCTAATCTGTGCATTTGTATTACTTTTGCTTTTCTGAACATTGCATTGCCCGATGGCCCGAAAAATCCTGATCGTCCGGTTCAGTTCTATTGGTGATATCGTGCTTACCTCTCCGGTGGTAAGGGCGGTAAAACGGCAATTGCCAGGTGCGGAAGTCCACTTCCTGACCAAGGAAGCCTATGCCCCGGTGCTGCAAGCCAATCCGCGCATCGATAAAGTTATCACCATCCGGAAGACAGTAGGGGAAGCGCTCCCGGAGCTCCGGAGCCATCGTTACGATTTCATCATCGACCTGCACAACAACCTGCGTTCCTGGCAGGTGATTCTCGCGCTGGGCAGGCCTTTCAGCCGGTTTAACAAACTCAATCTGCGCAAATGGCTACTGGTAAGGCTTAAACTCCGGGTGATGCCGGATGTACATATAGTTGACCGCTACCTCAAAGCCGCGGCAAGGCTGAAGGTGTCCGGGGACGGAGAAGGTTTGGAGTTTTATATACCTGAAGGAGACGAAGTTGATACTGGTCGGCTGCCGGAGCAATTTCGTACCGGTTATGTGGCCCTGGTGACCGGGGGCCGGCACAAAACCAAAATATTACCGGCAGAAAAGATGATTGAGGTCTGCCGGTTGCTCCGCCTGCCTGTGGTGTTGCTCGGCGGCCCCGAAGACAGGGAAAGGGCAGGGATTGTCGCGGAAGCACTGGGCTCCGGAGTTCTGAATGCCTGCGGAGTGTTCAGCCTGATGCAGTCGGCCTCGCTCGTTAAGCAGGCGGTGGCCGTGGTTTCGAACGATACCGGGCTGATGCACATTGCCGCGGCATTTCATAAGCCGGTGGTCTCGGTATGGGGAAATACCGTTCCCGAACTTGGGATGTATCCCTATCTTAAAGCCGGAGAACCCCATCTTGTAGCGGAGGTGAGAAACCTGAGCTGCAGGCCCTGCAGCAAGATCGGTTTTGAAAAATGTCCGAAAGGGCACTTCAGGTGCATGATGGACCAGAACAGCAGGGAGATCGCTGATTTTGTCAACCGGCTTTCTGATGCAACCGGTCAGGATAACAATAAAATTTTAGGCTGATTACAGCCGTTTTGCCGTCTCCGATTTCAGGTCATCGATCCATTTACTGTCCACTTTCTGGTTTACGTGATTGCGAATGCCGGCGATCAGCGTGGCAGGATCTTCATGCACAATAAGGTTGTTCCGGTGCTCAGGTCTGACAAACTTCTGGTGGGTAACGTGGTCGAGAAACTTAACGAGGTCGTTGTAAAAACCGGCAGTATTCAGCAGGGCGATGGGCTTGTCCATGATTTCAAGCTGGTTCCACGACATGGCTTCAAAAATCTCATCCAGTGTGCCGATTCCTCCCGGCATTGCAATGAAAGCATCTGATAGTGCTGCCATTTTCTCCTTTCGTTCGCTCATTGAGGCTACAACATGGAATTCCTTCAGATCACGGTAAGCCACTTCCCGGTCAATCAGCCCGTGAGGCATCACCCCGATCACGTGCCCCCCGTTGGCCATACAGGCATCGGCAATTACGCGCATCAGCCCGATGTTGCTGCCTCCGTAAACAAGCGTAAGTCCCTGAAGGCCCATCAAGCGGCCCAGTTCGCGTGCGGCCGAGCTGTATTCGGTTAAAGCTCCGGGAGAAGAACCGCAAAATACACAAATTGATTTTATGTCACTCATAATTAATCGGTTAAAAGTAATCCGTGTGGCAATTCCCTTAATTTCAGCCCGTAAACTTCCGCCAGTTCTGATGCCAGCAGTTTTTTTACCTCGTCGATATTCACATGGCTTCTGAGTTCGGCTGACAAAGAGGTAACTGCTTTGTCGGTAAAGCCGCAGGGATTTATGTAATTGAAGTAGTTAAGGTCGGTATTTACATTAAAGGCAAAGCCGTGCATGCTGACCCAATGGCTGGTCCTGACGCCGATGGCGCAAATCTTTCTTGTTTTTTCAGGGAACTCTGTATCCAGCCAGACCCCGGTAGCGCCGGCCAGTCTTTCGGCAGCCAGGCCGTAACGGGAGAGGGTCCGGATAATGGCTTCCTCCATTTTTCCGACATATTCCCGGGCGCCATTAACAATGGGTTCAAGATTCAGCACCGGATAGCCGACAATCTGACCCGGTCCGTGGTAGGTGATGTCGCCACCCCGGTTGGTATGATAAAAAGTGGCATCCTTAGCCTTTAACTGAATCATGTCAAGCAGCAGATTCGATTCCGAACCGCTTTTCCCGAGGGTGTATACATGCGGATGCTCGCAAAAAAGCAGGTAATTATCCGTGGGGAAAACCCCTGATCTTTTCTGACCGATGATGCGGGAGAAAAGCCTCTCCTGCAAATGCCAGGCAGCGCCATATTCTATCAGTCCCAGATCTGAAAAATCAACTTCCGTTTTCAATGTTTCAGGTTCCCTCTGTAAAAAGTCAGTAAATGTTGACCGGATGCATCCGCATGAAAATTATAGGTGTGCTTTTTTCAGGCATAATTTCAGGCAGCTCCCGTAGTTTTTTGCATTTCCTTTCAACGGATATAAATTTCCATCATTTCCCTGATGGCTTTCTGGCATACCGGACAGAAATTGTTATAGGACAATGATTTCATGGTACAGTCATGCGCCGGACGAAAGATGCCCTTCGTCATATATCCTCCTCCTTCGTAAGCGCCCACAGGATATTTGTTCTTATCTCCCGCCGGGGTCGGAACGGGGGTTCCTTCCGGTACCATATCCTTCCATTTCGTATCGAAATCAACCAGGGTGGTCAGATTCGGTTCCCAGGGTTCTATGCTGAGGTTATAGAAATCTTCATAAGCCACTTCGGAATTGTAATACTCATCTCCCAGTCCGGCAAAACTGTGGCCGAACTCATGCACAAAAACATAATTGGCAAAAGGATTGTCGCTGGTAAAAAGGGCGTAGTGGTTGTAAATACCCCCTCCTCCGTATACCTGGGAATTGGCGATGATGCAGATGTGGTCGTAGGGGACATTGGCGGCTACATCGCGCACGCTTTTCATATCATAGGTCGTGAGATAACGCTCAATGTCGAAGGTGTAAAAGTTACTGTTGAGGATGGTTTTCTTCCAGATGTCCTTGCCGGGGATATCTGCCCCGCTTTCGGCCGATACAGCTTCTACACCATAAATATTGATATTTCCCCGGTATTCGTCGAATGGCTTGCACTGAAGCAGAAAGTCAGCCAACCGCCGGCTGTCGGCTTTGAATTTATCCATTTCTTCAGCGGTGTAACCCTCGGGAATAAAGACAATGTCGAGGCAGGTTTCAGGTTTTCCGGCCTCATTTACCATAAAGAACGAAAACTCATGCCTCCGTTCTTTTTTGATGAAATAGCTCTTCGGGTCGATGTTGAGGGTAAACTGCTTTTCCCATTGACCATCGCGGTTTCTTTTGTAAAAATCCACGATTGCCGGCTTTTTTGGATAGGGCATAACGACATTTTCGGGATAGGCCCGGCGCGTTTCCCTGGCTTCCGCGGTAGTCTGCCATTCGGCAAACAGGCTGGAATAGCCTTTTGAATAAATAATTTCGCCGGAGGCTGTATCGGTAACCGTGAATTTATAGTTGCCGTAATCAAAAGGACAAACCAGGTTCGTTCTTGATCCCCCCCAGTACGGTTCTTCAATCAGTTCATCGAGCGCATAAACATCCGAACCGGCGGTACCGGCATGCATATAGTCGATACGCAGGGTTTTGTTGTAGAAATGTTTTTCAAACTGTGCGGTGGCTGTGACGGAAATAAGCAGCAACAGAAAGGCGAGGGACTTTTTCATAGTTAATAGAATGAAAATGAGGGGACAAAAATAGGGATTGTTGGGCAACGGAAGGCTGAAAAGCATGATTATATGCTTAATTTTCTGAAAAATATAAAGCGCCTTATAAGCGCTTGCATGATGTTTAAATATTGTTTATTTTTGCAGCCCGTTAACCATGGCCCTGTAGTTCAATGGATAGAACGGAAGTTTCCTAAACTTTAAATATAGGTTCGATTCCTATCGGGGCTACAAAAAAGGATGCAATCCATTGAAAGTCAGATACAATAACCTCTGATTTTTTAACATGTACGCAAATGGTGTACACTTTGCGTCAGATTTTTCATAATTTACAATTACAAAAGGTTGGAAGTTGTCCAGCCTTTTTTATTTGTGAAAAAGGTATTCACAGCGCTTCTGAATGGCTATTGTGTTTATGTAATTTACTATCGCTTATTGCATTTTTTCCTTTAATGCTATACATTTGGGCCTGAGTTGCGTATATAATTTTGCGATTTCAAGCGCTTATAAGCGTTTAAAAATAAGAAGAGTATCCGTGATTTTTGGATTTTATTCCTGAATGACAATATGTTAAGGCTAATCTTAAAAGTTGATTAAATTACCTGGATTAGTCACGGGTATGCACTCGTTAGGCGCAAGCATAGATGTTCATTTTAAAGAAATTTCTAAAATGGAAGAACCTCTTTTTGAATTTAAAAATTGTTTTAGGAATATTTTAACCATTGGATTATGGTTAGTAATTTTTTTAAGTTCATTTCAGATATTAGAATATTTTAAAGAAATCGATATGAGTTCCTTATGGTTTTATTTTTTTTTAGTGCTTATATCAACCCTTCTTGCGTTATTTCCCTTTTGGCCGATTAAACTATTTAAGACAATTGTTTACCATGATGTAATTGTTTTCAAAGAAATGCTACGTCATCCAATTTTAAAAAATGAGTTTGGAATTGCATTTGAAAACATTAATGATTATAAAATAAAGACAATGATATTTAACCTAAACTGGATAGTAATTAAAAGAAAAAACGGAAGAACTATTAGAAGATTGTTTAGTTTTTCTGCAAGAGAATTAAAAGAATTTTCAAATATCTTAAATGAAAAAGTTAAAAAGAATTAGATAAAAATGCCAGCGCCTAACAGCACCTATGCCCAATAGCCTATGAAAGAGCAACTTGAAACAGCGTACCCCGCAGTAACATTGTATCTTTGGACAGAAACGAACCCCGCAAAACGGCTACTGGGCATAGCTGCGGCACGTTGTGCACAAGTTAATTTAACAGAAAACCATTAATTCAAATAAATATGAAAATCTTAAATGTTACAATCAAGTTATTGATAGTGTTGGTGTTTATTACAGCATCCTGTAAAAAAGAGGATAACAAACCTGATATTAAGATCAGTAAAGTTGTAATAGATGACATAATGGAGATGGATTATAATGATTCCATACTTTATGCCGGTTTGGCCACAATGAGTTACAAAGTGCAATTTAAAACTGAGCCATATAACTCAAAGATTTATTATGATATCGATTCAAAGGGTTTTAAAGCCATGGATTCAACTGGTATATCTATTGATTCAACTGTTAGAAAACTATCTTATTATGCAGAGGCCCCCGGATACAATCGGACAGCAATATTATCAATTGGATTTGATTTTAGTAAAAATGATACCATACGTGGGTTTCATATATCAATGCCGTATGATAGTTACGCATTGTACATCAACTATTTAAGTAATCAGAGAGGGACTTTGAACTATGCTATATTTAGCCTAACTGGGGATAAGATTTTATCCGGTGAGAGTTTTATTACAGTTAGTTCTGGTGTATTACTACTTGATTTGTCAGGGATTCAATCAGGAGAATATATAATTAGATTAAACTTTGGCGAATCAACAATGTCGAAAAATATAACAATAGGGACAGGAGGATAACCTGTGCACAACAAAGGCTAAACGCTAACGGGCGCATGGTTGTAAGGAGAAAGATTGTACTTTTATTGAAAATTCTGCTGGCCGGAATGAGATATTCTCAAAAGTGCCCGCCAGCGCTTAGCCTCGAACGTTGGGCACAATTGGGAAAAATGAGACACTTATGAAAGACATTCTTCTAATCACATTCGGTATTTTATTCTTCAGTTTCGACTCATTTAGTCAGGAACAGAACTTTTCAAACATTGAATACTCAATCATTGCAGAGGGCAACGACTCACCCTTCGAAAACTATCAGATTGTTTGTTTCAATAAGTATTTTAATCTCGAACAACTTCCGACAGAATTCAGGGACAAATACGACCTAGCTAACCCACAGCTTTTCAAGAAGAAAATGCTGGTTCAAGTTTTTCATATCGACACTGAAAAACAGGGCTTAGACAAATTTGAAATTAATGAGATTAAAGAAAGCACCTCTGAGATTGTATTCGACTATAGTCTTGTCAATTCTGACACTGAAAACGATTCGACAATTCAAGCTCCATTCTTAATTGTCCAGATTCCGAGGAATACGAAAAAACGAATCCGCTTCATCGCAAACGGACAAGAACTCGGGAAAGGAAAAGAAATGTACATAAAAAATTAAAGAACAACTGTGCCCAACAATGGCTAAGAAAACATGCGGAATCTCGTTTAAATGAAGATGATTACATTTAATATAAATTCGTTCTTGAGAGAAAGATTTGCGATTTTAAATCCGCACGTTTCTTAGCCTTGAACGTTAGCACATATACTAAGAATATGAGACAGAAAATGATATTAATGATTTCTCTTTCGTTGGCAGCATTTATGACTTTTGGGCAATCGTTTAAAACTGACAGTTGCGGAATTGACACGTCTGCGGTGATGAATAAATTTGAAATACAATATATTGATAGCGTTTTCTTTGCTCCATTTGAGATGAAAAAAGGTGAATTAGGCAGTTTTACAAATGGATTCAATTTCAACGAAAAGAGAATTGCATTTTTTGACTGTTCAAAGACAACAGAGAATGGATACATGACAAAAAAGGAATTTTATCAAAAAATTCTTCCTGAATACCGTGGACCGCATGGCTTGACAATTTTAAAAGAAAATGAAAAAAGAGAAACAGGTTACGACGGAATTATAACTATCAATTGTAAAGTGATTGTTGAAGGAGAACTTGTTGAAAAATTAAAATTAAAATAAAAAAGTACATGTGCTAACAAAGGCTAAACGCTAACGGGCGCGGGGTTATTAGGGGAAAGATTGTACTTTTATTGAGAAATAGTGCTGGCCAGATAGATAAGTATTCAAAGAGCCCGCCAGCGCTTAGCCTCGGACGTTATAATACAGCTTAAAAAGATAAAATCCGGTGCAAAATCCAGAAGATCAGACCAATACGGGACATTTTCAGAATACGTATTATGGCCGGACAGCAGCGGTTTCCTGGATGGGCACGATCTATGGAAGATTCACGGAGATCCTGGCTTTTTTCGGATTTGAGTCAATTTTGAAGGTTGAGTTGGAAGCCGTATTATAACAGCGTGTATATCCAATGCGATTGAGCAGGTTTGTGTTTTTTGAAGTACCTTTAGCAGGCTGAGCCTGCACTGTATATACACGCGGACGTTATAATACAGCTTAAAAAGTTGAAATTCTGTGCAAAATACCGAAGATCAGGCCAATACGGGACATTCTCAGAATACGCATAATGGCCGGACAGCAGCGGTTTCATGGATGGGCACGATCTATGGAAGATTCACGGAGATCCTGGCTTTTTTCGGATTTGAGTCAATTTTGAAGGTTGAGTTGGAAGCCGTATTACAACAGCGTGTATATCCAATGCGATTGAGCAGGTTTGAGTTTTTTGAAGTACTTTTAGCAGGCTGAGCCTGCACTGTATATACACGCGGACGTTGTAATACAGCTTAAAAAGTTGAATTTCTTTGCAAAATACCGAAGATCAGGCCAATACGGGACATTCTCAGAATACGCATAATGGCCGGACAGCAGTGGTTTCCTGGATGGGCACGATCTATGGAAGATTCACGGAGATCCTGGCTTTTTTCGGATTTGAGTCAATTTTGAAGGTTGAGTTGGAAGCCGTATTACAACAGCGTGTATATCCAATGCGATTGAGCAGGTTTGAGTTTTTTGAAGTACTTTTAGCAGGCTGAGCCTGCACTGTATATACACGCGGACGTTAGGCGCAATACTTTTCGAGTTCTGTGCCTTTCATTTTCTTTAGACAGTTTTTACATTTCTTATATTTCTTGTCATTCTTAAATGAATCTTCACCAAGTGCAGGTGCTGGTCTTTCGTGTTTTTGACCGCAAAGAAATGTAAAATCTTTAGTGTAATAATGTAGTGTTTTGTTCATAGGTACTGCGCCTAACAGCGTGTTTATGCAAGCGGGCGGACAACTTGCGGTTAATAAATAAGTTCGTGCTATGCCCGCCTGACATAAACACGCAAAACGTTAGCACCAATTTTAAAAAGACGACAACCCAATAAATAACAAACAGAAATATGGCATTTGGATTTTCACCTAAACACGTTCAAGACTACCAACTTGACAATCTCGACAAAGAACATTTTTTAGTTTTTGCAATAGAAGCTGCATTCAAACTTGACTGGAATGTAAGTTTCGTAAGTGAGACTGGATTTATCGCTTATACAAAATTTTCTTGGAGTTCTTGGAGCGAAGAAATTACGGTTAAAATTGACAATGGAATTGTAAACATAAAAAGCGAATGCACCGGAAGTCAAATAATAGATTGGGGCAAAAACAAAAAAAATATTGAAGCATTACTTTCAAAATTAGAAGAAGTAAAAAGTGCGTTGACACAAGAAGAAATTGAAACAAAACTTACAGAACTTCGGCAAGGCTATGCTTCAAAAGAAGACGATATTTTAAGCAAACCACCATCAACAACAAAAGAAAAGATAACAGACTTTTTTTCGGTATTTAAACCAACCGAAGGATACTTTGTATCTCCTATTCTGATAAATATTAATCTTCTCGTTTTTGTAATAATGTTGATTTCAGGAGTTCATATACTTCTACCAGACAACCAAGACTTACTAAACTGGGGAGCCAATTTCCGACCAATGACATTAGAAGGACAATGGTGGAGATTATTTACAGCTTGTTTCTTGCATATCGGGATTTTGCATTTGCTATTAAATATGTATGCATTGCTTTACATTGGACTTTTACTTGAGCCATATCTGGGAAAGACAAGATTTTTAGCTGCGTATTTAATTTCAGGTATTGCAGCTAGTATGACAAGTTTGTGGTGGCACGACTTGACTATCAGTGCTGGAGCTTCAGGAGCTATTTTTGGTATGTATGGTGTTTTTCTTGCACTGTTGACAACCAACTTGCTTGACAAATCAGTAAAAAAAGCACTACTGACAAGTATTGCAGTTTTCGTAGGTTACAACATACTAAATGGACTAAAACCTAATAGTGGAATTGACAATGCAGCACATATTGGCGGACTATTAAGCGGACTAATTATTGGTTATGGCTTTGTTCCTAGTTTGAAACAGTTTGAGAATAATGCAATCAAGTTCTCGACTATCGGGGCATTGACAGTTGCTTTGTTAATTTCTTCTTTAACGGTTTACAAATCTTTACCAAATGACATTGGAAAATATGATAAGGAAATGGAGCGATTTGTTTCAATGGAGTCAATGGCGTTGGAAGTTTACAATTTACCCGAAGGAACACCGAACGAAAAATTACTATCAGAAATTAAGGATAGGGGACTTTATTATTGGAATGAAAACATAAAACTAATTGATAGCTTTAAAGACCTTGATTTGCCATTACCAATTAGAGCGAGAAATACCAAACTAAAAGAATATTGCGAACTTAGAATCAAGAGTTACGAACTTATTTATAAAGCTATTGACGAAGACACAGACAAATACCAAAATGAGATTAACGAATACAATCAAAAGATAGAGACAATAATTTCTGAACTGACTGGTAAACAATGACAAAGGACAGAAAAACTGTTGCTAACAGCCGTTTGGCTCAATGGCGGGTGACGTGGTTAATTGAATATTCTACCTCGCATCAACTTTTGTGGTGTATTGACAGTTTTGTGCTCCGAAATCCGCCACTGCGCCAAGCGCCAAACCGTTATGGTGCATTTAAAAAAAGAAATGAAATCGTTTATAAGAAAATTATTTTTTGCGAAAAGCTATCTCTACCTCTATCCATATAGCTCTTTGAACCTAGACAATGATCTAGAAAGAATTTATGAGGCAGAATATTTTGATCGAAATACGATCTTAAGAGGCAAAGACATATCAAAAAATCAATTTTCACTTTGGGAAAAATGGAATCTTTTCCGAGGATATCATTCGTTCGATGCTCTTGGATTTTTCTCTGGAACTAAATTCAATCACCAAAACAGGACTTACATCATTGGTACAATTTACCCAAATCCAATAATGTTGATCGGATTTTATTTTACAACATTAACTTTGGGTTTTATCCTTTATAGTAGAGTTTCGACAAACGGTAGCTATGAAATTCTCGAAATGATTCTTCCTATCGGAATCTTAAGCATTGTACTTTTCTCAAGTTTACTCTACTTCAGAAGGAGAATTGGGAATTCGGTTGAACAAAAATTGAAAATAAAAAAAACGCACCATAACAAAGGCTAAAACGCTATCGGGCTCATGGTTGTAAGAAGAAAGATTGTACTTTTAATGAAAATTGTGCTGGCCGGAAAGAGATATTTTCAAAACTGCCCGCCAGCGTTTAGCCTCGGCCGTTAGGCGTAATTTTAAAACCTTAAATCAAATGAGCATTCAAGACAAATTCTCCGGCTTTAAAGATGCAGAAAGAGCAACTGTTGGCTTGGCATTAGTGTTTGACATATCAGGATTCACTAAGTTTTTTAATAAGCCTGATATTCAATATTACATGACAGAATACATAAATCAGATTATTGATTGTGTAGAAATAAATATTTGGGGTGGGACAGAGTTTTGGACAGAGGAAATTGCTCAGGAATTGCCGGCATTGGAAATCAAACCATTTATGAGAAAGTTTTTGGGCGATGGTATGCTTTACGTTTGGGAAGATACTGAAGATCGAATTTTATCAAAGCCAAATTTCAAAATTAGACTTATAAATAGATTGTGGAATTTACAACTCCATTTTAGCAAAATAAACAAAAAGCTTATCGAGGATATACCTGTTGGTGACTTACCAGCTACAATTAAATTCGGTATTGCACAAGGGACAATCTTTAAACTAATAGAGAACAATGGTACAGTTGATTGCATAGGCCCGTGTATAAATTTGGCATCTAGACTGGTTAAATATTGCCAAGAGATAAACTTCATTGCATCTGCTAGACTTAATTTGCCGAGAAAGGAACTTGAAACAAATGGTTATTTTAAAATAATTGCAAAAGAACTGAGAAGCTTTGAAAACGAAGTTGTAATTATTGATAAGCAAGACTACGGTGATGTAAGTTCAACTGACAAAGAAAGATTATTCAGTGAAATATAAACTACGCCTAACAAAAACATTTACACCATGCGGGCAGACACGCATACTTCATCTGTAAATCATTAATCGGCTTCAGCTATGGGCAGACCGAAAACGCCCAGCATCACAATCAATTCTTGTTCACCAATCCTAACGGGTCGACAGTACCGGGCAGACGGAATACTAAGCCCCGCACAGCGTAAATGCCTTTCCGTTGTAGCCAATTAATAAAATTCGGTGAATATTGATATTAATGCAAATAATGACTTGAAATAACAATCCAGAATACTTAAACTAGAAAAATTGAAAATTTTGGTACTTATTATATTGCGGTCACCTTGCTCTGTGCAGTGGCTTGCAATCAAACTTAACAAAAAAGCGAAACAAAATCAGTTAGTACAGATGACCTGGACCGCACTGTACTTCCAATTAAGGAACCAACATATCAGGCAGTTACAGAACTTGATGCACGCAATGCCACTCCTCCCCCCCCAGGTTTCAAGTAAAGGCACCTGAAAATGCCCCCAATGTGGTTATTGTATTAATCGATGATCAGGGATTTGGTGCAGCCAGTTCTTTTGGAGGGCCGATAAATGAACCTGTCGCAGATAGACTGGCGAGTGAAGGATTGCGGTATAATTGCTTTCACACAACTGCTCTTTGTTCTCCCACACGTACGGCCATTTTGACTGGTAGAAACCACCATCAAAACAATGCTGGAGCCATAATGGAACTTGCAAGAGGTTTTCATGGTAATACGGGTATTCGTCCGAACAGCATTGCCCCACTTGCTGAAATATTGCGGCTGAATGGCTACAGCACGGCCATGTTTGGGAAATACCATGAAACACCTCCCTGGGAAGCTTCTGTTTCGGGACGCTTTGACAGATGGCCGACCCACTCCGGTTTCGATAAGTTCTATGGATTTATCGGTGGCGAGACCAATCAATGGGCACCTGCTGTGTATGATGGAACGGTGTGCGTTGAAGTGGAGCGAGGCCCGGACTACCATTTTACGACCGATATGACAGATAAGGCCATTCAATGGGTAAACGCGCAACAGGCACTGACACCCGATAAGCCATTTTACATCTATTATGCTACCGGTGCAACGCATGCACCGCACCATGTGCCCAAAGAATATATTGAAAAATACAAAGGCAGGTTTGATCAGGGTTGGGATAAACTAAGAGAAGAAACTCTTGCCCGTCAAAAAGCCATGGGAATAGCACCGGAGAATACCCAGCTTACTGAACGACCCGCAGAAATTCCATCCTGGGAAAGCCAAACCCCTGAGCAACAAAGACTTTTTGCCCGGCAAATGGAGGTATTTGCCGCTTTTGCTGAACATACTGACCATGAAGTAGGAAGACTCGTAGCCGGTTGGAGGAAATGGGTGAATTGGACAATAGGCTGTTCTTCTATGTGATTGGAGATAATGGATCAAGTGCCGAAGGCGGACCTGAAGGGACCTATAACGAAATGATGGCATTAAACGGAATTATTGGTGAAGCTTCGCAAATAATGGACCATATTGATGACTGGGGTGGACCGAACACATTTCCGCATTTTGCCATTGGTTGGGCACATGCAACCAATACCCCTTTTCAATGGACCAAGCAGGTTGCCTCGCATTTTGGAGGCACGCGAAACGGTATGGTGGTACACTGGCCGGATGGAATAAAATCAAAAGGTGAAATTCGTTCGCAATTTACGCATGTTTCGGATGTCGCACCCACGGTGCTTGAAGCCGCTGGCTTGCCCTTCCCAACTTCTGTTAATGGAACGGAGCAAACACCATTTGCCGGTACGTCTTTCGCCTATTCTTTTGATGATGCAAATGCACCAGAAACGCATACTACTCAGTATTTTGAAATGTTTGGTAACCGGGGCATCTATCATGAAGGTTGGACGGCATCTACACGGCATTCCATTCCATGGTTAATGGTTGAATTACCTTCACTTGAAAATGATGTATGGGAACTCTATCATGTGGATGAAGATTTTTCTCAGGCCAATAATCTGGCACAGTCCAATCCCGAAAAACTAAAAGAACTGCAGGATCTTTTCATGGAAGAAGCCATTAAATATCATGTAATGCCAATTGATGACAGAAGGGTTGAAAGATTCAATGCAGAAATTGCCGGACGAGCTGATATCATGGGAGATCGAGAATCATTAACCCTTTATGAGGGTATGACGGGCATTATGGAGAATGTTTTCATCAACAATAGAAGTAAGAATTACACTATTTTAGCTGAGGTGGAATTAATGGACTCCAAAACCGATGGAGTTATTATTAGTCAGGCAGGTCGGTTTGGTGACTGGTCACTTTATATGAAAAATGGAAACGTGCATCATGATTACAACTTTTTTGGTCTTGAACACACCAATATTGCCTCATCCAGGGTCCTTGAAGCGGGAAAGCACCTGATTAAGTATGAGTTTTTAGTAGACGAACCAAAACCGGGTACAGGCGGAAATTGCACTCTATACATTGATGGTCAAAAAGTAGCCGAAGGTTACATCCCTAAAGCACAACCCTTTGCAAACTCAGGAGATGAAGGCGTGGATGTAGATACGGACAATGAAACAAATGTGACGAACAAGTACAAAGAGGGAGACAATAAGTTTTCCGGAAAGATTAATAAAGTAACAGTGGATATTGGGATGAATTAAATCAACCAGTACCTCTTTTGAAGTTGAAATAACTGGCTACAATCGAGTAGACGGCCGGTGAGTCATTAGGCCCACCGGAGCGCCTCTCACACCACTGTACACTTCGGCTGCGCTCAGTGTAAACCAAGCGGGCCTCGTACCTGCCAGCCGGCAGGCTGGTACAGCGGTTCGTTAAGTTGAAGGGAAATCCTTTCATAAATATCCAGCATAGCCTGATAGCCACGTTTCTTCAACCGGTCAACTGTGATGGTAGTTTCTAAAATCTGGCTTTGTGCCACCGCCCAGCCACCTTTCCGCGTTCTGCTGTATGCATAGGCATGGTCGGGTCAACCCCTGACCGGATCAGGCTCTGCCTTTTCTAATCGGGTTTCTTCTCCGCCAGCTGGCGGACCAGATGCAGTACCTGAGCCTGTAATGAAAGTCCTGTATATCAACAACAGGTGCGGTTTTTTCATTATGTTTTCAAAGCAATGTATAGCTCCTTGAATACTTAGTAAGTATCTATCATTCTGATAAAGAAGCAGTTATTTTTAGTTAAATAGTCCAATATCACTTTCCATTGATGAGGTACAACAAAAAGATCTGTAGACCCACACATCTTATTCGATCAAAATCTTGGCAGTTATTATTTTGTCATTCAAAACAACCTGAATAATATAGATTCCGGGCTGAAAATTTCCAGTGGGTATCCGGAGGATTTTTCTATGAGATTCACATTCAAATACTTGCTGTCCTGAAAGGTTGAATAGACGGGCACACCTGAAATACACCGGGGATTCAATGATGAAAATTTCACGAACCGGATTCGGATAAAATTTTATTATCAAGTCATTTTCTTCTTCAAAACCATAAGTGATCTCAGCTTGTGTACAGGCAGCCTCTGATTCACCCGAACTGTAAGCTGCAGTTACACAATAGGTATGCATGCCAATTGGAACGGGGAAGTCGTTATAAACAGGGTATGTAACCGGAACAGCAGTGAGCAGGGTGTCATTGCGGTAGACATAATATCCCGAAACCTGGCCATAAGCAGGGGCCGTCCAATTAAGGTCAACATTTGTGCCCGTAACGATGGCATATAGCCCGGTAACAGGAGCCAGTACAGATCCAGCCAGTAAGGAGCCGATAAAGCTGTATACCCCACCTTCCGTGGAGCTCAAGTTAAATCCTCCGGCCCAGCCCGTCCGGTTGTTGATAAAGTCCAGGGCAAGAAACTGACGGCCCTCCGTTCCGGAAATCCGCTCCCAGGAATGTCCGCCATCCATACTGAAGAAAGAACCGGGATTCGAACCGGCCTCATTGCTTAACCATGTGTTATCAGTTCCCGGCACAAAACAGAAATCATTAGTCCCGATCTGTCCATTGATTGTCACCGGCGACCAGGTCACACCCCCGTCGAAAGTTTCACATAAAGCGCCGGTGTTATTCAGGTTTTTGTCCTGGGCCAGCCCATGAAGCCCATCGGCAAACCTGACATCAACGTACCTGCCGGCAAAAGTGGTCGTGCTGACATCCCAGTGCAAACCTTTGTCGGAAGAACGGAATACCCTTCCCTTGCTGGTCCCGAACCAGACGCTATTTCCAACACCCGAATAATAGCCCGTAACACCGTATTCATTGACAAACGGATCGGGGATGACGTCTCCCGGTAACGGTGTCCAGGTATTACCTCCATCCGTAGTGGTGTAAATTTCAAATTCCCCGTTCACAGGGTCTCCCATGCAGAAGCCGTCGTACTTGTTGAAGAAATGGACTACGTTCGGGAAGGAGGCCGCATCGCTGAAAGACGCACTGGTTTGCCTGGTCCAGCTTGATCCGTTATCCCACGTTACATAAATACCCTGGGGGTTGCTTCCTGTTTGCCTGAACATAGGACAATAGGCCGTGTCAGAATTTAAGGCAAAGATCATGGCCGGCTCAAGGCCGGAACAGTTTGAAATGACTCCCGGTGTCCAGGTTTCTCCGCCGTTTACAGTACGTGTAAATTCCTGGATATAATTGTTCATGTATACTCCATCATAGGCAATAGCCCAAGCAACAAGCGAGTCAACGGCGCAAATGTACTTTATTCCCCGCCCTTCATTGGTAAAGGCCGATGCCTGCTCCTCCCACCCGATGTTACCTACTTCCACGGCATGGAATACCGTATCAGATGCATTTATTGCTTCAAGTTTTATGATATGCAGGCCCAGGTCATAATCCAGGGTGGCAAGTTCGAAAGTGAAATCAGCCTGGCCTGTGGTATAGATCAAACTGTCATCCATGAAAAGATTCATTGTATTAGCCGTTCCGGCAATCAGCGAGCAGTTTATATTCACGATCGGCCCATATCCGATGATTTCCCCATGTACCAGGTTGGTGATCCGAACGATCAGTTCGGCATTGCCGGGCCTGATCCCTCTGATTATGAAATTGTTATTATTGTAGTTGCCATTGAACGTATTGAGTGCGCCAATGGCATACCAGCCATCTGAATTACCTGACCATCCCCAGTTCATGTGAAACATATTATCGTCTGGACGCCATCCGTCGCACACCCAGCCGTGTCCGGAGGTTCCATCATCTCCTCCGTAAAATAAAGGCAGAGAAGCATTGAGGTCAGCTTTCATCATTTCCTCCCATTCAGCATCGGAATAATCGGCTTTATATTCAAGCCGAACAGTCGAGGGATCATAGTTGAAGTATGTGGATAAAGCCCAGGGGATCTCATTTTCGGAAGCACCTGAACCGTAAGGTGAATAGCTCATCTCAACCGCAACTCCCGCGTGATAAAGCAATGTGGCAATATCCTGGTAAGACGATTGGTTGGCGGTGACATCCATTGCCTCCCAATGATAAGTGGTCTCACCGAAATTAACAGACTGAGTGCCATAAACCGGGAGCACATAAGAATGTGCCAGTACACCTTGAACAGGGAAGCTGTGATATTTCATGATCTGCCCGGTGGAGGTGGCAACACAGCCTGCCCAGGTATGACCACCCGGACCTGCCAAGTCGGCGGGGCAATAGAAATTATACCATACACCCTGGTCCCAGGTTGTACTCAGTAAGGGACCCACGTCACGGGTAAGATAACTGAACTCATGATTGCGGATGCGGTCCCATCTTTTTATGGTTGCTGAATTATCCGCCCCCATGGATACAATCCGGAAAACTTCTTTACTAATCGATTCAAACCAGAATTTTACCGACGGGCAAGGGCTGCTTTTTTCCAGATAGCCTGCATTCGCCTGTGCCATTATCGGAATTACCGCATCATCAGCGGCTACCACCACAAATCCTCCGCCGGAATAATTGAAGACATAGTAAACCAGGATATTGTCATATGTCAATCCTGTAAAATCCAGAAGGACTGGATCGACCCTGCCGCTGAAATGACTGAAGTAAATGTCAGCCACCACGCGGGCATCTTCCATTGTTACCGGTTTGGCCAGGGAAAGGACTGACAGCATCAACCCCTGAATAAAAAAGATATATTTCTTCATGAGTCGCAGATTTTCATTACGTATTGAATGACAGGAATAAAAGAACACTAGCTCCACAATAAAGTTACTAAAAAATTGGTTCAAATGGCGGGTTATCCTTCACAAATATTTAACCTTACACCCTTTTTTATTATTATATGTAATAAAGGATTAACAGGCCTATATCCACCACATGCAACAGGGCTTAGTTGGTTGGCCCCGATTCCCAATAACTATCGGGATGGGGGACTCATAATCAATTGGCCCTGCCAAAGAGCCGGAACACAATGATATCCGGGAAACATCAATGCGAGTTCGAATGCTATAATTTTTACAGTCAAAAACTTAACCGGTTATACATCTGTTCTATATTGCTGAAGCCTGAATGAAGATTAACAACATAGCCGCATCAAGCTAGCAATAATTGGAATTGCTGAATTCAGCCATCTGACATTAAAATAGTATACCTATATTATAAGAATAATTTTAATACCAGGTGATCATGAAAAAGGAAATGTTTTGTATATCAGCGAACTCTGGGCCTTGGGCACATTACCAGAGATTTAGCAATTGCTGATCATCTCAGAAAGCATCTTCCTGAAGCCAAAATAGAATGGCTAGCCGCAAATCCTGCAACCATACTTTTAGAAAAAGCAGGAGAGAAACTTGTACCCGGAGCTGAAAAATATGATAATGAGAATCTTTCAGCTGAAAAAGCAGCAAAAGGTTCAAGTTTGAATCTTTTAAGCTATTTGTTAAAATCACGTTCGGAATGGAAAAAGAACATAGAATTTTTCCTGAATATGATAGCTTCAAAGAAGTATGATCTTGTAATTGGAGATGAAACTTATGAAATTAACCTGGCATTAAGAGAACATCCGGAAGTTAAAATTTCCCTTTTGTGATGATTTTTGATTTTGCAGGACTTGACGCCATGACAATTAATCCGATAGAACAGCTAAGAGTCTATTATTGGAATCGAGTCTGGTGTCGGGATTATCGACGTTAACAAAAACCACCTTATGATCTTGCTTTATTTGTCGGAGAATTGGAAGATGTGCCAAACAAAACTTTTGGATTATTGCTTCCTAACAGACGGAATTTTGCAAAAGCTATGTATACATTTATAGGTTATGTATTCCCTTTTGATGTATCAAATTACTCTGATAAACAAGAAATTCGAAGAAAACTGGGATATGGAAATGATCCTTTACTAATTTGTTCCCTGGGAGGTACGGCAATTGGAAAAGAGCTTCTTGAGCTTTGTGGAAAGGCTTATACAATAGCAAAGTACAAAATTCCTGACTTAAAAGCAGTGTTTGTCACAGGTCCAAGACTTGCAGAGGATTCATTAAATCTGCCGGAAAATATAGAATTAAGAGGCTTTGTACCAAACCTTTATGAGCATTTTGCAGCGTGTGACCTTGCAATAGTCCAGGGAGGAGCCACCTCAACTTTAGAACTGACTGCATTAAGAAAACCTATCATATATTTTCCGCTGGAAGGTCATTGCGAACAGGCAAATGTATCGCGGATCTTACAACAAAGAGGATCAGGTATAAAATCAAGGCTTTCAAAAACCACTCCTGATTTATTAGCTGACCAAATAATAAAAATTATCGGTTCGAATGTGACTTATCCTGAAATTCCAAAGGCTGGTGCTCAAAAGGCTGCTCAATATTTAGCAGAATTACTTGAGAAATTTGCAAAATGAAATTCGATAATTCAATACCAACAATTGCTAACAATGTATATATAAAATAGGCGAAATAGTAGTAAATTCAAGGGTCGTAGCCCGCTTCAAAATCGTAACGGTTTGATAAGTTTGAAGCACGCAATCGCCTACTTTGCATATACTAAACGTTAAACGGGATTTTGAACAAGGCAAGCAAGCCCTTCGGCTTGATAAGGTAAACCAGTTACTCTATCTTTTTGGTTATAAGGTCGGCGATATACCTATAGACCGGGATTTATTTAAAGTTACTTTAGTGATATCGTTACCGTTTTGGCGGTAAAATACAGTTTTTTGTTCGGATTGAATTCATTATTATAAAATATTGCCTCTATAGCAGTAAATTATTGTGTTTTTATATCATAATGATTGCTAAAAGATTCAATATTACTGTTATGGCAGTAATATTTGACTAAATATTTTATATTCTATTAAAAATTGCTTATTTTTACCGCAATAAAAGTAAAAATGGCGCAATTTCAGGAATTAGCAGAAGTGATCAGGTTACATAGAAAAGTAGCCGGATTAAGCCGTGTTCAGCTAGCAGAGCTCGCAGGAGTTGGCAAAACTGTGATTTATGATATTGAGAAAGGAAAACAAGCTGTTCAATTAGACACCTTGCAAAAAATTTTTAAAGTACTTAACATAAAAATAGTATTAACCAGTCCTTTACTGGAGGATTTACAAAACAGGGGAAATGAGAAAGGCTAAGGTTTTCGTTAAAGGTGTTGA
Organism: Lentimicrobium saccharophilum; assembly: GCF_001192835.1. Classification (NCBI taxonomy): domain Bacteria; kingdom Pseudomonadati; phylum Bacteroidota; class Bacteroidia; order Bacteroidales; family Lentimicrobiaceae; genus Lentimicrobium; species Lentimicrobium saccharophilum. The sequence continues at coordinate 2,803,742 of NZ_DF968182.1, read as the reverse complement.
AGCAGGAATTCTTACCGAGTTAGTGCAAAACATAGCGTATTTATTTGAATATCATGAGGAGTATGATGGTCTTGCAGTTTCACGAACAATGCCTGTTAAGGGAAAGGTTTATAAGTTCAATATGTTTCCGCCCTTTTTTGATGGCTTGTTGCCTGAAGGATTTCAACTGGAAGGTTTGCTGAAAATAAAAAAAATTGATAAAAATGATTGTTTCTCTCAATTGATAGCTGTTGGAGAAGATATGATAGGCGTTGTTACTGTAAAAGAAGTTACAGAATGAACCGCTGCCCGATAACATATGTTCCTTGTGGGGATAGCCGGTATAGCGATGCAGGACTCAGGCTTTTGTCACCTGGGTTAAAGACATTGAAAGAAATTGAATACACTGCAGCTGAACAAAGAAGAGAGGCATACATCCGTGCAACAAGAATGTCAATTCAGGGTGTACAGCCAAAGCTAAGTGCAAAATTGAATATTAAAGAAGGAAAATTCGAAATCATCGATACAGGGGGGCGGTTTATACTAAAACCACAGCATCAGCTTTATCCGGAAATGCCGGAGAATGAAGACCTGACGATGAAACTTGCAGAAATGATTGGTTTGGATGTTCCTTTACATGGTCTGATATGGTCTAAGGACGGGTCACTGACCTATTTCATCAAACGTTTTGACAGAAAGGGAAAGAATGATAAAGTACCTGTGGAAGATTTTGCACAATTGGCAGGAATGAGCAGGGACACAAAGTATGATTACAGCATGGAGAAGGTTGTTAAATTGATAAATGATTATTGCACTTTCCCTGCAATTGAAAAGCTGAAACTATTTAAACTGGTCATATTTAGTTATCTGGTTGGTAATGAAGATATGCATCTGAAAAATTTCTCCATTATTACTAATAATGATAAAGTCTCGCTCTCCCCATGTTATGACCTTGTTAATTCAACCATAGAATATAAAAAACAAGATGAAGAAATTGCATTGCCCTTGAAGGGGAGGAAAAGGCATTTAACACGCAATATTCTGGTTGACTATTTTGGAGTTGAAAAATGTGAGTTAAACCCTAAGAGCATTGACAAAATTCTCCAATCAATCTCATCAGCGGTTGATAAATGGTATGAATTAATAGAAATCAGTTTTTTATCACAGGAAATGAAAGCCAAATACCAGGCTTTGCTGGACACGAGGCTCAGAATTTTGAAAATTCGTTAATGATTATGGCTGTTATTAATATAATTTTATCAGACCCGGAATTGTTTGGGTGGTCGGGTGGAGTTTAAGGATAGAAACTTCTCCGTAGGGTGTTTTCATAGCTGGGATATTTTGTTGATTCTGACTTCGCAATTAACCATGTGTGGCCCTGGCAGGGCTAACAAAAAGGCAAAAAAATGTATCCCCTTATTCATCCCCTATATTTCAGCATGTTTATATAACACTGATAAACAATAGATTACTTAATGTCTTTGAAGTCCTATCGGGGCAATAAAAACGTCTGACTGTTCTGTCAGGCGCTTTTTTTATTAAGAATGCAAACCAAAACAGGATGGGACTATGGCAAACCCTCCCCTTCACAGATATAATCTTACTCAGCAACAGTAAATCCCTTTTAACATATAGATTAGTATTCAGGACTTATTTTATCATTGATTCATATATCATTGGCTTTGGTTTATAAACTGAATTGTTATCTTTGCGGGAGTAGCAGTATATATCAATCACCGCTTGTTCCGGCAATTGATAGAAAATGAATGTATGGCTGCCGGCATGAATTCTCTTGACCTCTATATCTGCAAGTCTGAAAACCGATGCTTCCGACCAATAACCGGTTATGAATCTTAATGCCAGTCTGAACCGGTTGCCTGAGCAAAAGGACCGGGAGAAATTTAATGTTATTTTCAGGGAGTATTATCCCCGTTTGCTTGCTTACGGAGAGTTGTTCCTTGACCGGGACTCGGTTGAAGATATCATTCAGGATCTGATGGTGTATCTCTGGGATAATGCCGGATCCATAACGATTCACACTTCACTGGAATCATATCTTTTTCGATCGGTATACAGGGCCTGTCTTAACCGGATAAAATCGGATAAAATCAGGGAAACCTATAAAAAGAACCAGGCATTGGCGACTACTGATGAAGTCCGTTATTATGATCCTGAAGAAAATGATGTTATTAAAAGATTGTTTTCGCTGGAGTTGGGGCGAGAGATAGAAGACGCCATCGCAGCTTTGCCTGAAAAATGCAGGGAAGTTTTTATAAAAAGCTATATCGGCAATCAGAAAGTAAAAGAAATAGCTGCAGAACTAAATATTTCGGAACGCACTGCAGAAGCTCATATATATTCTGCCCTCAAACAGTTGCGAAACAAACTGAAAGACAAATTCTTTATCCTTCCGTTCTTACTGCCGTGAATTGGTGAGCAGATTCTTGCCGGATCTCCGGAAATAAATGATTTCTATAATAACAATAGTCCGTTAAATTTAAGAATCGCGCAAGGATGCAGGCTGCAAAGACCCCGCAAAAGTGGCGGGGCAGGCAGCAATGACATGATTATGAATATTTTGTTATCATTAAACAAATTTTCATAATCCGCGGTAAGTCAATTCATTAAAAATTCTCAACGGAGTATTGTAATAAATCCCGGGCAGGTTCCATACGGAAATACTGCCGGTCTTCCCGTTTATCAGTATCGTTTTAACTTCTAAGGATAAAGCCGGAAAGCCGGTAGGGTCTGGTTTTTAATAAAAACGGACTTTTTCGGAATCTGGTTGAAAAAAGTGAGTTTCCGGCTAAGTATTTTTCCATCGTTAATTGTCATTGGTGTATAGGACACTAAAATAATGCCCGTGAAGGAGTTTGATGAAATATTGCTGTTGAAGAAGATACAGGGACTTGCCGATGAATCGGAAGAGAAGTTGATTGAGCGCTGGCTGTCGGAATCCGAAGAAAATATGAGAACCTATACCAGGATGAAATCGTTGTGGTATGCCCTGAGGGTCAAAGGATATTCGGAAGATGAAGCCCTCACTGAACCCATTGCCGGAATAAATGCACGGATTGACAGACTTGAGGCCGGGCGCAGGCGTATAACAGGAATGCGCTGGCTGAGGATTGCTGCCGTTTTTGCTATACTGTTTGGTTTAGGTGTGGTGGTGATGGAAGTGGCCCGGTTCAGCAAAGGGACTAAAATGGTGTTGGTTGAAAACGGGATAAATCAGGGAATAAAATACATTGAATTGCCTGACGGAACAAAAGCATGGCTTAATCTGGGGGCTAAACTCAGTTATCCTGAACGGTTTGATGAGCAAGAGCGCAAAGTTGAAATTGAAGGTGAGGTTTTCCTGGCGGTGGCCAAAATCAAAGCAAAACGGTTTCTTGCAGAAACACCGGCATTTACTGTTGAAGTAACCGGTACAAGTTTCAATGTTAACACAAATGCATCGGGAAAGGTCGAGGTCGTGCTGATTGAAGGAGCCGTGAATCTGCTGGATGATTCAGGCAGAAAAGCCGGTTCGCTGATTCCTGGACAGATGGCAAAGGCCTGGCCTGAGGGTGACAGCATAGAAATCAGTCAGGTAAATACCGGTATTTACACAGCCTGGAAAGAGGGCCTTGTAATGCTGGAAGATGCAGGGCTGAATGAAATCGTGAAAAAGATTGAAGAGGTTTACGGAGTCGAAATTATCATTGATTCACTGAAGACCCGGAAGGACGATGCCAGGTACAACTTTGTATTCAAGAAATCACAGAGTTTCGACACTGTTTTTGAGATGCTGAAGTTTGTGGCACCTTCAATGGAGATGCATGTTAAAGAAAAGTCCGGCAAATGAAATTCTTTGAATATCAGAAAATATCCAACCAAAACGCGAAGACCTATGGGGCCCTGAAAGAAAAAAACCGGAAAAATCTCGCACATTTTTCCGGTTCAGTCAGATTTAATCAAGAAAACCAATGAAGTTTTTAACTAAATCTTTACAAAAGTATGAAAGATGCAGCAAAGGCCAAGGCTTTTGACAGGAGTTTTTTACTCAGAATTCTCATTATGTCAAATATCAGCTTGATACTGGTGCTATGCTCCTTTATCTCAGTAACGGCTGCTGAGAGCTACGCACAAAGAGTTAGGGTCAGCCTTGATTACAAGAATGTTACGCTTGAGAAAGTAATCAATGACATCAAAAGGCAGACTGAATTTGAGTTTGCCTATCAGGCTGACCTTGAAAAAATGGTTTTAAAGAAGGTAACGGTGAATGTGCAGGATGAGTTGATTGAGAATGTCATGAAAACTGTTCTGCAGGGAACCGGACTATCGTTCAGGATTATAGATAAAATTATTCTGCTTTCGAAGAACCGGATGCTGATAACGTCAGACGCAGGCATTACTGATGATCCGGCCAGAAAAGTAAGCGGAGTGGTTAAGGACAAATCGGGTACCCTGCCGGGGGTAACTGTAAGGGTTAAGGGAACTAATTTTGGCACGGTAACGGATGTCGAAGGAAAATACAGCCTTACAGTTCCTGAAGGCGAAGTGGTGCTGGTTTTCTCATATGTTGGTTATCAGACTGTTGAAATTATTTTGAAGGATGAAACCGTAATAGACATTATTATGGTTCAGGATGCCCTTAGTCTGGACGAAGTGGTGGTGGTCGGATATGGCACCCAGAAAAAGCGTGACATTACCGGGGCTGTTTCAACGATCAGCAGCGCGGATATTCAGAAGAGTCCGGTGGTGGGCATAGATCATGCCCTGCAGGGACAGGCCGCCGGGGTTCAGGTAACTCAGAACTACGGAACCCCCGGAGCAGGCATACAGGTTCGCATCAGGGGCATAGGGACCATTGGTGACAGCGATCCGCTTTATGTGATTGACGGCGTGCCAACGAAAGAAAATCTTAATAGCCTGAATCCCAATGATATTGAATCAATAAGTGTATTGAAGGACGCTTCGGCAGCAGCAATATACGGGGCAAGGGCCGCCAACGGGGTAGTGCTGATTACTACAAAGAAGGGCATCAAAGGGGAATCTATGGTTCAGTTTAACGCGACCTATGGTGTTCAGCAAATATCAAACAAGCTCGAATTGCTTACTGCTGACGAGTATGCCATGGTAATGGACGAAGCCCTTACCAATGCCGGACTTGCTCCGGTATGGAACAATCCTGGTTTAGGCGAGGGTACCGACTGGCAGGATGCCATCTTCCGGAATGCCGCTTTTCAAAAATATGATCTGTCGGTAAGCAGCGGGAATGATAAAACCACCTATCTGCTCGGACTGGGATATCTTGCTCAGGACGGAATTGTAAAGCATTCGGACTTCACGAGATACAATCTTCGCTTCAACCTCAACTCCAACGTCACTGAAAAGTTTATTGTCGGAGCGAATATGAACCTGTCCCGGATCAAAGAAAACCTGATTGATACAGAGATCAACGGTGTGGTGAGGTCAGCTATCTTTCAGCCGCCTACCATTCCGGTTTATAATGAGGATGGCACCTATGCCGGCCCGGGAGAAAACGAAGGCGATGCACAGAATCCGTTGGGAATGGCCGACAGATCTGACAAGACCCAGGCCAATAACAAACTGTTCGGGAACATATTTGCCAGCTATGACATTATTTCAGGACTCAGATTCAAATCAAATCTAGGACTGAATGTGTATTCACTCCAGACCATTGATTTTGATCCGACCTTTTCGGAAGGCAACGCCAACCGGCTGATAAACAGCCTGAATCATCAGCTGATCAATTATTTCGATGTCAATTGGGAAAATACCCTTGAATATACCAGGAAAATTAACCTGCATAAAGTGACTGCCCTGGTGGGGAATACCATGCAGGAGGCGTCTACCGGTCTGGTTTCGGGATATCGTGAGAATTTCAGCAGCAACGAAGATTACCTGCACTACCTTGATGCCGGTTCGGCCAACGATAAAGCCAGGGGAAGATTGACAGAATGGTCTTTGTTGTCATACTTTGGGCGGATTAACTACGATTTTGCCGATAAATACCTGCTGTCATTAAATGCCCGTTACGATGGCTCATCCCGCTTCGGAAAGAAGAACCGCTGGGGTTTATTCCCTTCAGTTTCCGCAGGCTGGAGAGTATCGGGTGAGGACTTTTTCAAATCAGATTTCATCGACGATCTGAAAATCAGGGCTTCATGGGGGCAGCTCGGCAATCAGGATATAGGGTTGTACGCCTTTTCGAGTGTTCTGCAACAGATTTTTTATCCTTTCGGAAATCCTCAGGTCATACAGGTTGGTTATCTGCCGGCATCTGATTTTAATCCTGATGTAAAGTGGGAAACAACCACACAGCTCGATTTCGGAGTTGATTTCTCGGCCTTTGACTACAGGCTTTATTTCTCTGCCGACTACTATAAGAAAAATACCACCGATATGCTGCTGATTCTGCCGCAACCGGCAACTTCCGGATTTGGAAGCACCGGTTACGAGAATGTAGGTGAAATTGTAAACAAAGGACTGGAATTCCAGGTCATCTGGAGAGACAAGATCGGGAAACTCAATTACAACGTTAACGCCAACCTTACCACCAACAAAAATGAGGTGCTGAATCTTGGCGAAAATAACGAGGCCATCACTTCCGGATTGTTTTTCGATATGTCCACACGAACCGAGGTGGGTCATTCGATCCGTGAATTTTATGGCTATGTAACTGACGGTATTTTTCAGAATCAGGCAGAAATAGATGCACATGCCGAGCAACCCGGAGCGGTTCCCGGAGATATCAGGTTTAAGGATATAAGCGGTGACGGTGTGATTAACAGCGATGACAGGACCTTTATAGGGAATCCCTATCCGGATATGTTTTTTGGACTGAACCTGGGGCTTTCATACAAGGGTTTTGATGTATCCTTGTTTCTGCAGGGTCAGTACGGGAATGAGATTTACAATGCAACCAAATTCTGGCTGACCAATTCGGGATACAATTACAACAAAGGCACGGCCATTCTGGAAAGGTGGACGGGCGAAGGCAGCAGTAATACGGAGCCCCGGCTCAGTACGGTTGATGCCAATCAGAATGCAAGGGGTTCAGACAGATACATTGAAGATGGCTCTTACCTCAGGTTAAAAAACCTTCAGATCGGTTATACCCTTTCTGAGAACATGGCCCGGAAATTAAGTTTAAAAGGTGCCCGTGTTTTTGTATCGGGTTCAAATCTGCTCACCTTCACCAAATACACAGGTTATGATCCTGAGGTTGGTGCGGCAAGGGCTACCCTGGGCGATCGTACTGTCGGATTTGATGAAGTTACATATCCGCAGAACAGGGGTTTTATTATGGGTGTGACAATTTCAATGTAGTAACCGCAAAAACGCAACTGTCATGAAAAATCAAATATACATTGCAACAATAACGGCACTTGTTTTGCTGCTTTTTGCTTCCTCCTGCCAGAAGGATGATGGATTCCTCGATAAGTCGCCCAATGGCGTATTGTCAACGAGCAATTTTTACAAGACGGCTGAAGATGCCGAAGCCGCAGCCAATGCGGCCTATTCAATACTGCACGATTTCTGGATGAAGAGCATTGCATTTAAAAAGGACATCATATCAGACGATGCCGTTAAAGGTCAGGGCGTGGACCTGGCAGCCCTTACCAACTTTGACAACCTGAATTTCAGTGCTACCGACGGGGTAAATCAGACCATCTGGGGATTGTATTTCAAGGGTATTTACCTCTGCAACCTGGTGCTGGATTATGTGCCTGATATCGAAATGGATCAGGCGAAGAAAGAGCGGATACTCGGAGAAGCATATTTTCTGAGGGGTTTCTATTACTATAACCTGGTCATAAGGTATGGCGGTGTTCCGATTATGTCTACAACCAAAAACGCTGAGAAAACCCCTGCCAGGGCAACCAGAGAGGCAACCTGGGCATTTATCGAAGAAAACCTGACTACTGCCGCCGGTTTGCTCCCCTGGAAGAACCAGTATTCTGCTGCCGAACTTGGCAGGGCCGACAAAGGGGCTTCGCTGGCATTGCTGGGGAATGCCTATCTGTTTCAGGAAAAATGGCAGGATGCATTTGATGCTTACAAATCGGTTATTGAAAGTGGGAACTACAGCCTTCTAACTAATTTTGGCGATATTTTCAAGCCGGAATCCGACAATGGCGTTGAGTCTGTTTTTGAAACTCAATTCAAGGGAGGGGAGGAGTTTTCCTATGGCAATGGTTTCAACTTCTGGGTAAGGCCCAGGAACGGATCTACCATCTTCGGCCTGGGATTCTGCATGCCTACCCAGGATCTGGTTGACGAATTTGAGGAAGGCGACCCCCGCTTAAGATATACGGTCATCAGGGAAGGCGATATCATTTCGGAGGAAGTAAAAGACTTTCCTTTTCAGGCTGCATGGGCGCCTGAAACCGGTATGAGTTACGGTAAATATGTTGTGGATGTTCCGGTAGGCGGGAATGCAGAGCGGCACGAGCAGAATCTGAAACAAATAAGGTATGCCGAAGTTCTGCTTGGATATGCCGAAGCAGCTTTCAGACTCGGGAATACCGGAGAGGCCGTTGCAAAGATCAATCTTATCAGGCAGCGTGCCCGCGGCGGAAATACAGGGATACTCCCCGATCTTACCGGTTCAGAGGATCTTTTTGCTGCTATTGTTCATGAACGGCGGGTGGAGCTTGCCCTCGAAGGTAAGCGGTATTTTGACCTGGTTCGCTGGGGCCTTGCCGTACAGGAACTTGGCCCGCTTGGATATCAGCCGGCGCGGCAGGGACTTTACCCAATCCCTCAGACTGAACTGGATGTAAATCCCAATCTTACTCCGAATCCCGGTTATTAAATCATTGGTTGGTTGGTGTGTGCTTTGAGTAAAGGGAACGGGTTTTCCGTTCCCTTTCTTACGGCATGCTGGTGTCCTGAACATAATATCATTGAAAACTGTAAAGACATGAAAAACAATATATTCACACTACTCTTCTTTTCTTTATGTACCCTGGGCTATGGCCGGGTGCATTCACCTGATATTGATTCATCATGGATGATTGTCGTAAAAAATCCAGAGAACTACATAGGTATTGCGCTGGCAAACGGAAGAATCGGTTTAACCCCGGCGGAAATTCCGTTTAAGGTAAAATCCGTTATTCTCAATAATGTTTATGAGAAAGAATCTGATCTGGGCGTCAGTAAAATTATGGAAGGCATAAATTTTGCCGGCCTGAATATAACAATTGACGGGGAAACTGTTGACCTTCAGTCGGTATCCGGATGGCAGCAAGTACTGAATATGAAAGAGGCTTATTTAGAGACTTCATTTGTTTTCAAAAACAAAGCAAGCATATCGTACCGGACCTGCGCCCTTAGGGGTATGCCTTATATGGCACTTACGGATGTAAAGATCACCTCTTTACATCAATCAATCAATATCAGTGTTTCGGGCGTAATCCACACACCGCAGGATCTCCTTCCGGGGATTTCCACATTCAGGATTCTGAAAGATAATGAAATTCAGATGCCTTTGTTGCAATCCAACGCGGTCAGCAGGTATCACAGGAATAAAATTTCAGCCACAGCCTCATTTATTTTCGAAAAAGAATCGCCTGAACTCAGCCATGTCTTAGTGGATGAATATGAGCATCATCTGAATTTTAAAAGTGTAAAGGGAAAAGGACAAACCCTGAGTTTTGCCTGGGCAGGTGCGGTATGCACTTCCGGCGATTTTGCCGATCCTCAGAATGAATCGGAGCGGATGGTAATTTATCTGATGCGCGACAACAAAGCTAAAGCCATGAGTCAGCATAAAGAGCTTTGGGAAGAATTGTGGAAGGGCGATATAATCATTGAAGGGGATAAAGAATCGCAAAAAGACGTCAGGTTGGCATTGTACCATTTATATGCTTTTGCAGCGCCCAATACCGGTCTGAGCATCCCTCCCATGGGCCTTTCATCAAGGATATACAACGGGCATGTATTCTGGGATACAGAGCTCTGGATGTTTCCCCCGTTGCTTGTTTTCAACGGGCAGATAGCCGCTTCCTTGCTCGATTACAGGATAAACCGGCTTGAAAAGGCAAAACAAAAAGCTTCTGTTTACGGGTATCAGGGCGCCATGTACCCCTGGGAATCAGACGACACAGGGGAAGAAGCTACGCCCTCGTGGGCACTTACCGGTACATTCGAGCATCACATCACTGCAGATATCGGAATTGCCATCTGGAATTATTTCCGTGTGACACATGATACAGCCTGGCTTAAAAGTAAGGCTTATCCGGTGCTGGCTGAAATTGCGGCATTCTGGGTTAGCAGGGCTGAAAAAAATGAAGACGGGTCATGGTCTGTCAACAATGTGGTGGGAGCCAATGAATTTGCCCCCAACGTGAATGACAATGCCTTTACCAACGGGTCTGTTATTACGGTCTTAAAATATGCTGCAAAAGCCGCATCAGTGCTTGGATTGCAATACGATAAGCTTTGGGATGAAGTTTCAGGTAATCTGAAAATTCTGAAAATGGAGAATGGCGTTACCCGCGAACATGCTGAATATAACGGGGAAATCATTAAGCAGGCGGATGTGAATTTATTGTCTTATCCTCTTGAGGTGATTACAGACAGAGATCAGGTTAAATCTGACCTTGAATATTATGAACCAAGGATAGCTCCCGAAGGCCCTGCCATGAGCCATTCAATTTTATCCATACTTTATGCCAGGTTGGGTGAAGCGGAAAAAGCATTCCGGCTATTTAAAAAAGGATATGTTCCCAACAAACGCCCTCCTTTTGGCGCTCTTGCCGAAACGGCAGACTTTGACAATACGTATTTTGCTACCGGCGCCGGGGGGCTCCTTCAGGCTGTTATATTCGGTTTTGGCGGTCTGCATCTGACAGATGCGGGGATTGTCCAACAAACCCCCTGCCTGCCGGTTCACTGGAAAAGCCTTACAATTACAGGTGTTGGCATACATAAAGCGACTTATCGTGTAGTACAACCCTCTGGTCAAAAGAGATAGATGGTTCTGCCAAACTGAAATAGGTCAGAAATAATTTGTCCTTTCTATCTATAACAGAGTTTCAGTTGGTAAATGCCGCTGCCTTAATTTATAAAGGGCCTCAGATATTTTTTACCCGATTAAGCATTGTCAAATGTATAATCCGGGTTTAGAACTTCTTCCCGAATTAAAACCTGACCTCCACCCCCGCATAAAAATGTCTGGGCAGACCAGGATAATAATAACGCGGTTCGTTGTTGCCGAAAGCCGGGGCATTCACCAGCAGCATGGAAGCATAGTGTGTATTGGTCAGGTTATTGACACCTGCAAATACCCTGAGCTTTCCGGTTTTCTTCAGGTGAAACTGAGCCAGGGCTTTCAGGTTCAGCAGAAAATATCCTTCATACGCCATTGTATTGGCATCATTGATAAGTTGATTGCCGGTATATTGTAAGTGCGTGCTCAATTCCAGTTTTTCTGCCGGGTTCCAGTTTAGTTGCAATTGCGCGTAATGTTCAGGGATGCCGGGAAGTTCATTGCCATCATAAGTATTTCCATCGTCGGTAAAATCGATAAAACGGTTCCGGGAGAAGGTGTAACTGAAAGTGGTTTTCAGTTTTCCCGGAAAGTTTCCTGAATTGAGGATCCTGCTCCGCAGCAGCAACTCCATTCCCTGGTGACGGGTTTTTCCGGCATTGATTCCGGTGAAAATATCTTCGGTGATGCGTTTGGTCAGCAGCAGGTCGTCAAGTGCTATCCAATAAAAGGAAATTTCTGCCTCCAATGCTTTGTTCAACAGATTCATGCGTGTGCCGGCTTCGTACTGCATGCCCTGTTCGGGCCTGATATCCGGATTTACGGTTCCGGCAGGCAGGAGGGTCTCCTCGGGCGAAGGCATGGAGAATCCATGACCCGCCGAAACATAAAAAGTAAGGTGGTTGTTGGCGGCATAGTTGATTCCGAACCGCGGAGAGATAATTACCGGGAAATGGCGGTTGCCTGACTGGTCGCCATCACCGGCGAACAGATCGGTGAGCCGGTAGCGGATATGGTTCAGGGCCGCGGCCAGCGAAATACTGAGGCGGGGGGCAGGCCTGTAATTCATAATGCCAAACAAGCCCAGCAGGTCGCGGTTTTCACGGTTCTCATTCAGCAGGATGCCGTCCAGATCAAGCCTCCATTTGTACTGTTCCGTACTCCAGTCAATGCCAAGCACCCAATCGGTGGCAGGCCGGTTATAGCTCAGCTTTCCACGGATTCCGGCACTCAGGGTCTGATCGCCGAGGTTGTTGAAAGGTCTTTTTTCGAAGTTATCGCTCCACTTCCCGTGAAGGGTAAGTTGACTGCTGAGGCGGGGCGACAGGCTGTTGGTAAGGGTGGTTCCCGCCAAAGTCTTCCTTATCCGCTTGAAGCCTTCAATCGCGGCCCAGTTGGCGGCTGCTGCCCGGGGTTCGTTTTCAAACTGTGTTTTGCCCAGCGAACTCGGAATCTCACCCTCCGAACCCGTCAGCATCAGTGTGGATTTCATCGACCATTTGGGTTGTCTCCATCTGCCCGTGGTGATGAAGGTTGTGCGTTTGAATTCATTATTATCGCGGTAACCGCCCGAATTCAGGTGGCTGAGGCTGCCCCACCAGCCGGATTTTGCGGTATTGACCGTTCCCGAGAAACCGGTCCTGAGGGTGTTGAAGCTTCCGTAGCTTAAATTGAATATGCCCTCCTGCTGCAACTTTTCGGGGGTGAATAAGTTGATGCTTCCTCCCAGTCCCGAACCATACAGCGCGGATGCCGGCCCCCGGATCACTTCAATCCGGCCAAGGCCGGCAGCATCAATGTCTTCGGGGGTTGAAATGCCGTCGGCGGTGGTCAGGGGGATTTCGTTGAGGTAGGACCTGATACGGTTGGTGTTGTATGGCGTGCGGCTCCCCATTCCCCTGATCACAATGCGGTTGGTGGCGTAAGTGCCGCTCTGCATGTTTACGCCGGGAATAGTATTGAGCGTGGCGGCCAGGTTGGTGCCGTCGGCAGGGACAAGCTCATCGCCGGAAACAACAGCCAGATTTCCCGGGAATAAACGCTGATACCGGCTCAGACGGAAGCCTTCAATGGTGATCTTCTCCAGGACAATGGCTGTATCCGGCGACTGAGTGCCGGCCGGGAGCTGACCGGTATTCTGACTAAAAATATTTGTCTGGCCTGACAGTAACAGCAGGGCAACGGAGAGAATAAATGTCAGGCCTTTTATTGGCATGCATGAACATATTAGATGAAATAACCGGTCTGGTTGGTCGGACTTCAATAATGTACCCGGTGCGAAAACCTTGGGATCATTTCTTTTCCACTGGAATCAGCCGCACGATCTTTCCGGGTGTTTCAGTGGCCACGTAAATCAGACCGTCGGGGCTTACCACCACGTTTCTTACACGGCCGATCTCTTCCAGCAGCTTTTCGGTGTGCGTAACCGACTTACCGTTCATCACCACCCTTTCAAGGTATTCAAACCGGAGTGAACCGATAAAAAGGTTGTTTTCCCAGTTTTTATAGCGGCCGCCGGTAAGGAATGTCATGCCGCAGGGGGCAATGGAGGGGGTCCAGTAATAAACGGGCTGCTCCATGCCTTCTTTTTCCGTCAGTTCGGTCAGAATGGTGCCGTTGTAGTTGATTCCATAAGAAATCACCGGCCAGCCGTAGTTCTTGCCCGGTTCCGCCAGGTTTAACTCATCCCCCCCGCGGGGACCATGCTCCGACACCCAGAGTTCGCCGGTTTGCGGATGAATGCTGGTGCCCTGCGGATTCCGGTGCCCGTAGCTGTAAATGGAAGGCAGCGCGCCGCTGACATTTGCAAACGGATTATCGGCAGGGATGGAGCCATCGTCGTTGATGCGGTGGATCTTTCCGTTGGCATTGTCAAGTTCCTGCGGGAAATCGAAGTGCTGCCCCCGGTCGCCGATACCGAAAAACAGATGCCCCTTGCCGTCGAAGGCCAGCTTGCACCCGAAGTGATGCGAACGGTCAGTATAGGGGGTTCCCCTGAAGAGTACCTGCTGATCCGTTAGTCGGTTGCCTTCCAGCCTGGCCCGCATAATGGCCGTATTGCTGAGGGATTTCCCGCTTTCGGTGTACAGGGCGCTGTAGGCGATGTAGATCCATCCGTTTTCGTGGTAATCAGGATGCAGGCAAACGTCGAGCAGCCCGCCCTGTCCTTTCGCCCTGATGGGTGGCAGGCCTTCGATGGGCGGGGATAGTTTTCCGTTTGAAAAGCGGTGCAGCGTTCCGGCGCGTTCCGAAATCAGCAGATCGCCGCCGGGCAGAAATGCCAGTCCCCAGGGCACATCCAGACCGGTCACCACAGTCTCAGTGATAAAATCCTGTACCTCCGACTTTGTAACATCCCCATCTCTTAAGGCAGGTTTCAGCAGGCTTCTGTCGGCGGGGATTCCTTTTCTGACATAGGCAGCCAGTTCCTCTATTTCGGCATCTGTAAAAGTCTGTGCGAAGGCCGGCATGCCTTCTGCTTCAAGACCCGTTTTGATGCTCTGTATGATGGAGGCGTTATCCGGTTCGTCCATCCATTTTTTGGCGGTAAATTTTTCAAGCTTTTCGCCGTGGCAGCCGGCGCAATAGGTCTGGTAATTGAGGGCTGCGGTATTTTCGTCGTCGGGCATGTTATTTTTCGACGACATAAATCCCAGCATACCGGCAAGGGCAAATACAACCAGGCCGGCAACTATGATCACTTTCTGTTTCACGGTCATAAATGGTTGATTGAATTACAAATATAGCATTAATGCATGAAGAATTCCATTGATTTTCGAAGTTGCCGGAACGGGAGTCCTGAATAAAATTGGGGGAAACCTGCGTGGATTCAAGCCGTTTTTCCCGCTGACCGTTTATTGTTTGGGGGCTGGGTCAGGCAGGAATTTTTATTTATTAATATTCCGGTAATAGCTGTTTCTTCAGGAAGATATCATAAAGATTTTTCACGCTGTTCGAAATTACAGGCTTTAACATACTAAAACAGTTGGTGGTTGACGGCTTTGGCGCCAACCACCAACTGTTCCGGTTAATCCACCGGATAGCCTTATCATTCCGAACCCGGGCAAACGGGTGAGGAGTCTGCAAATAATTTACCGGACAATAATATTTTTATTGAATTTGGAATTTGATGCTGTTCAAAGAGCGGGAGGCTGGTCCGCTGCAGCCGGCTGCTCCCCGGGATTTAGCCTGCCATACATTAGGTTTTATCCGCGCGTGACGGTGACCTTTAGGGTCGCCAGTGAATACACTAATTCCCGTTTTTGTTTGATTTTCAAATGATTTTTCGTATCTTATAGCGGTAAATTTATAGCTGGTTATTATAAACCCAGCTTCTGATAGTAATAAAGATTATCAGCTTCGGGAAATTATAAATCAAATCCGTCAGCGATGAAAAAGATTTCAATATTAATTTTGATGTTACTGCTTCAGGGCAGTATACTTTTATCCCAGGTAGCCATAAACATCGATGGTAGCCTCCCGGATAATTCCGCCATGCTGGATGTGCAAAGCACTTCAAAAGGCCTTCTCATCCCGCAAATGTCTATGGCCCAGCGTAATTCCATTCTGTTGCCTGCCCCTGGGCTGCTGGTTTTCCAGAATGATGCGACAGCAGGTTTTTATTACAATGCTGGTTCCAGGATGGTGCCAAACTGGAAACTGGTGGGCAGCAATGCTGGTCCATGGCTTTACAGCGGAACAACGATCTATTACAATGCAGGCAATGTGGGCATCGGGACCTCCAGCCCGGCGGCGAGATTCCATGTTGCAAACGGGGATGCCCTGATCAACGGGCTGACCGTGGGCCGGGGTCCATGGAATATCGCTAACAATACGGTACTGGGTATGCAGGCCTTGCAAAATGGTGATGCAGGCACCGGGATTACCGCCATAGGCGCGATGGCCCTGGCCAATGCCACGGAACAATCCGACCTGGTGGCGGTGGGCGATAGCGCCCTTTACAACAACGGGCTGAATGCTGTACAATCATACCACGGCACAGAAAATACTGCCGTGGGGCCCAAGTCCCTGTACTCCAACACCACCGGTTTCTGGAACACTGCCCTGGGCTACAGGGCGATGTACGCCAATACCGGGGGATATTACAACACGGCAGTGGGACACAGGGCACTGGAATGCAACACTACAGGCTACCAAAACACCGCATGCGGATTCCCAGCCCTGAAGTCCAACACCCAGGGGGAACGTAATGCGGCTTTTGGCAGTGCTTCCCTCCAGACAAACACCATCGGAAACTATAATTCCGCGTTCGGATACGCAACTCTTTATTCCAATACCACGGGCTCCTCCAATGTCGCTATCGGATTGCGTGCCTTATACAGCAACACGGACCGGAGTGACCTCGTGGCAATCGGCGACAGCGCTTTGTATAACAATGGCCTTAACGTATCTGCTTCGTATCATGCAACTTCCAATACCGCCATAGGATCTAATGCTCTGTACTCAAATACCGTTGGATATTCGAATACAGCAATAGGAAGTGGGGCACTTTATTCAAATACCTATGGATATTATAATACTGCAATTGGAAGTGAGGCGCTTTATTCAGATGCATACGGTTGTTACAATACAGCCTTAGGCTATGAGGCATTAGAAAAATTAGGTACTTATGCAAGTGGGTATGGGAATTGCGCCATCGGATACCGTTCGCTTGAAGATTTGTCAGACGGCTCTAATAATACTGCGATAGGTAGATCCTCACTAAGTAACTTGTCATCAGGGGAGGATAATGTAGCAGTGGGAGATGCGTCTGGACCATATCAATGGGCGGGAACTAGCCATTGCTCACGTGGTACAATGTTAGGAGTGGCTGCAGGTGTTAGTCAAGATTTCGCTGAGAACTTTACCGCACTTGGATATTATGCCGAGGTAGATGCCTCATACCAGGTGAGGATTGGAAATGATAATGTAACCAGCATCGGCGGTTATACCGGGTGGACCACTCTTACCACGGATGAAAGTTACCAGTTCAATGTCAGGGAGAATGTGGCCGGCCTGGATTTCATCCTGAAACTGCGACCGGTTACCTACCAGATGGATGTCGAAAAACTGGCGGACTTCAGGAGTAAACGCCGTAAAAACCGGCCTGATTCATTAGAAAATGAAAAGCTCCTCCGGCTGGAAGCAGAGGGCCGGCAGCAGAAATCCATGGAGGTTTATTCGGGTTTCGTTGCCCAGGAGGTCGAAAAAGCCGCTCTGGAAACAGGATATGATTTCAGCGGGCTGGATGTCCCTAAAAGCGAATCCGGACTTTACGGATTGCGCTATGCCGAGTTTGTGGTGCCACTGGTTAAAGGCATGCAGGAACAGCAGGCGATCATCGAAAACCAACAAAAGCAGATAGATGAACTGCTGAAGAGAATCAAAGAACTGGAGGCGCATCGTTAAAGCTTGCCCTGGTATAAAAGCAGTGGCGCGGTCTTTTCAGGTTTGTGGTGACAGAAAAGCCTCCAGACAGTTGATAATTTACATTATCCAAAGCATTTTGCAGTACAAAGGAGCAGTTTAAAGTATTAGTATTAAACAGCCCCGAAGCAGGATTACGTGATCTGCTCAGATCCTGAAACTGGTGGCTTTGGATGTCAAATGCATTGATATTTATAGAATTGGAAATTCAATGATGTTCATAGCAGCATTACAAATGCCGCTGGGTTGGGGGCGGAGAGCTCAGCGCAGCTGGATGCCGTTTTGCTGAACCCGCCTGATTGTCCTGCCAGGTTTAATTTAATTAATTATAATATGTCCTTTGCTTACTTGACATTTTAATGTTATTTTTCTAACTTTGTGTAAATCACAGTTAACGGGGCACTTACATATTCTCCTTAATCTGTCCGTTAAATCAATGACGCACCCCTGCATGATTTTTGAATTTTTATTCTTTCTGAAAAAGCGTCTTTGTTGAGTCTGAAAACTTGTGAGATACGCTTCCTGACTTACAAAAAACTTCCTCTTAATTTATTGATTTATCTTCAGGTTAAAGGAAATCAGGCAAGGTTTGCTTCTGTCTGAAAAAGGTTTAATATCAGCATTATACCTGAGACTATGAAAACAAACTATTTGATAATTTTTCATAAAATCTTTTTCTCAAAAAGAACCAGAAGCCGTACTGTTCAATATATATTAAAAGGTTTTCCGGGTTTCTGTTCAGACACTTTCAGCGTTTTCAGGTTTGCGTTCTGGCTTATTTTAGTGTTTAGTATGCTAGTTGGTCTGAAAATGCATGCACAGGATACCCTGTTTCTGAAAAACGGCGATTTCAGGCTTGTAAGGGATATTACAATAAGCGGAACCCTGTTAAAGTTTTATGATTACAACGAGACGGAAGGGTTGATTAATGTCGTGTATAAAAATGATTATTATAAGATTGTATTGAATGACGGAACGGTAACGTACTTTGACGATAATCAGATTCCTTCACAAATCATTCCGGAGAAATCCGAAACAATTGATTATATTTTCAGTCGCCATGTATTAAGTTTAAACGTAGTTGATATTTTTTATAGATCATTGACAGTTAAATATGAATTTTTTACTCCCCTGAGGAATTTAAGTTACAGAGTGCCTGTTTCGATAGGGCTTGATCCGCGTCGCAAGGAAAGTTTAAACAACACAGACATTCAGGTTAATTATCCGGCAAACAGAGTATATAGTCGCTCCTTAAAAACTATTTTTCCGAGCGGGAAAAAATAAAAAAAGAGGCTCAACCAGCGTTTGAAAAATGAAACGAAAAAACTCTAGTTTGAGTTTTTCCATCATTTTCTTCAGATTCCATGCGGTTGCAGCCATCAAAGCATTGATTTGTATGCCTTTCTCTCCTAAAAGGTAGTTCTGTCCCATTCGAAAATCTGTTTTCAGATGTCCGATAATTGGCTCGATAGCTGCCCGTGATCTGAACTTTTTACGTTTCTTATGTTTCTGAGCAATTGTATCGCTGGCCTTGGGTTTATGGGGTGTCAGGATCTTTACACCTTCAATCTCTGACCTTCCTCTTCCTCCCCGGTCATAAACCACTTCCTGAGGTAGCTTTATGTCATTGCTAATCATTTGATTAATCAAAGGCTCAATCGTGTGGCCATCGAAGGGGTTACCCAAAAATGCACTGATGGCTAAAATAATCCTCTTCCCTTTTTTGCCAGTGGTAATCAACCCTACTTTGTTGCCAAACTCATATTGCTTATGTGGTTTGCCTTTGGCTATGCAACGGGTAAAGGGCTTGTGAAGGCTGTAAACCTTGTCGGTGTCGTTTTTCTGCTGGTTGACAGATCTATAACAGAGTTTCAGTTCTTTTGCGTACTTCCCTTGCTGTTCCTCGCTCATTTTTCGACCCAGCTCCCTCAACAACGTATTGGCAATGGTCTTTAGACGTCTTTTTGACTTTTTTGCCTTTTTGGCTCGTCGGGGATGCTTGCCATTGTAAGTGTCGCGTAGCAGTTGCTTACTCTCCCTGGTGTATCGTTGCCGTTGATCAATATCTTCTTTCTCAGCTATTTTGTTGCATTGGTCTATAACTTTCTTGCATAATTTGGCATCTGTTGGAAACGTAGTATTGTTTTCCTGAACGGTTGTATCTGACAAGGAAAACTTCGATTGCTTGTGAACAGATTGCCCGTGCAGTTTTACACTGTATGCAAATATTTTGCCTATTCCTTCTTCTCCCACACGATTGCGAAAGTGAGTGAAATCGCTCGGGTCAAAAGGAAATTTATGTTCGAAAAAGACTCCCCCGCAGAAATATTGAAAGTAAACATCACGAACCCAAACCTCAGGAATACGGTCATCTCCAAGATTATAAATGTGTTTTAAGAGCAAGCAGCCAACCATTAACCTGATAGGAACACTGGGTGCTCCCTGATCAGAATAATAGACCGAGAATTCTTTCTCAAAATATCCCCAATCAATTTTATTGGCTAAACGAACAAGCTCATGATCCAAATTGATAAAATCGTCAAGCATCGGACGAAATAATTCCCTCTGGCTCTTTGTGGGTGATTTTCCAAGCATAATTTGCAGGTTTTTATGCATTAAAGATACAAAATCCTGCATAAATAGTCGCTAAAAAATGATGCTTATTTATTGACATTCAATTGTTTATAACTTATTTAAGGAGCGACTATATAGCCTTGGTCTGGATTTATCCTATTATCCGGGAAAATTAAGCAAAGTCAGATTCTTTACCGGACTTGGTTTAGAGATCGGGCAATATTTTGAAGTATATCAAAATTATTATATGAATAGGTGCAACACCTATGCTGCGCTTGTTCAAACCGGATTCATGTTTCATTTGTCTGAACGTCTGGTGATGACAAGTAACCTGGATGCAGGATATATGTTATCTCTCGGACCCTACATCAGATATGGAATAGCCATAGGAACCAGTTTTAAAAAGAAAAATCATGAAAACAAACGAAAGTAACCTCAGGGAATTTTCAGGATCTGAAATGAATTTCAAAAAGAGGTATCTGCCCGGGATAGTTTTTTTTGTGCTGTTTGCATTTCTGAACCTGGTTATAGGATGTCATTACTACAAAGTAATGCAGGTTCCGGCTGAGAAAATGAATGAGCATACATTGAATCCTGAGAGGTACGTTATACTGCATCTGGGTGAGGAAGCATGGCATTTCAGTTCACTTGAACTTGATCAGGATAAAAATGAGTTGAGAGGCCTGATTACGCCACTTGATTTCAACCATAAGAATTATCTTACAACCAACCCTGGCAAGCCTAACCGATACAACATAGATGATCCCAGCCCGATCAATGAATTGCACATATATACCAATCAGTATCTGATGCTTGACAGTTTACACGTAGTAGTTCAGCTGGCCTCAGTGTCAAAAATCGAATTATATGATAAAGACCAGGCAACAACAACCTTTTCATACGTTTTCACAACTATAGGCATTCTTTTGACTGCATTTGTAATATTTATGGTTCTTGTTTTATTAACCAAGAGTTCGTGTCCGTTTGTTTATACTTTCAATGGGCAATCATATCAATTTATGGGTGAAATATATGGAGGGGCTGTCTTTTCGTCGCTTGAGCGTGATGATTATTTACCTCTGCCCGGATTTCGACCGGACGGAGGTGAATTTAAAATGAAAATCTCTAATGAACTGCTTGAAAGGCAATACATCAACCTGGCAAAATTGATGATTGTCGAGCATCCTTCCGGATCAGAAGTATTGCTTGATAAAAATGGAAATACCCAGACCTTTTCTTCTGTTGTTTTTCCCTATATGGCTAATTCTGAATCAGGCATTGACTATTCAGATTTACTTAAAGCCAAAGATCATGGTTATTATCTTTTTAATGATCAGAATGTTGATCCCAAAGAGCAGAATTCACTTATTATTTCATTCAACAAGCCTGAAAATGCTGAATTTGGTAAGTTGATACTGAATGCAAAAAATTCCCTATGGCTCGATTACATTTATGGAGAGTTTACCAAGCTTTTTGGAACTGCTTACAACCGTTTTGCAGAACAACGGAAACGGGTCCTTCCGGAAAAAAGTATACAATGGATGCTGGATCAAGGCCTGTTGCTGTCAATTTATCTTGAAACAGGAAATGGCTGGCAGTTTTTAGATTATTTCGACATGGTAGGTCCGCTGGCAGCCCGCGATCTGGTAATGCCCATTGATTTGTCTGACGTAAAATCCGATAACCTCAGGATCAAACTCACCTGCGGACAAATGTTCTGGGAGCTCGATTATGCGGCTATGGATTTCACAGAGAATTTGCCTGTAAAAATCAAGTATCTGGATCCAACATCTGCGGTGGATGAAAAAGGCACAGATGTCAGTAAATTGCTTAAGGCCCCGGATAATCTTTATCTGGAGCAGCCTGAAGTAGGGAATGAGGCTGTGATTACTTATCCGGAGGTAACAATGACTGAAGGCCATGCTTATACTGCATTTCTCCACAGCCGCGGATATTATGAATATATCCGCGATTACAAAACAAAACCTGATGTAGCCTACCTCAAGTCTTTCTCCAAAAAGGGTGCATTTACCGAATTTTCATTTCAACATTATAATAAAATACTCAATGGCATTGAGTTGTTGGTTAATAAATCAGGAGAAAATGAGGACAAACAGGTGTATCAAAAACCTGAAGCCATAGAATAGGCCGAAATCGTGAAATTCTATGCCGGAATAATTCATAATGTTGAATAATTTCATGCTTCAGCGCCAAGTTTTTGAAAATTCAGATTCAGGCAATATGATCTGCTCAGCCTGGGAATAAATTGTAATTATCAAAAGCATTATACAGATTAGAATATCTTTTTAAAGTTTTAGTATTGGTCAGTCACAGAGTTGGATCATGTCACATGCTAAGATCCTGAATCCTTGTGTCTGTATCTGTCAAATGAAGTGGTATTTACTGGATTGGGAATTTGATGATCTTCAAATTGGTATTATATAAGCCGTTCGCCGGATAAAGTTAAAGTCTGTCAGGGATTTAAATCCAATCTACCTGTTGCGCAAATAAAAACGGGTTTCAAAACTTAAATGTATTGAAACCCGTTTCATTGCGCGAATTCAACCCGAGGCTTCGGATCTTATCTTATGCCGCTGTTCCGGTAAGGATTGTTATTGTATCTTTTTTCACGGGTTCCGTCATCGTACTGATAAATAAGGATGGCCCCGCTCGTTTCCGGATCAACTTCACGGCCGGTCAGATCGTATGCTTTTAACAGCTTCCTGAGAGGATTATTTACAGGTGCCGGCAGATCATCGATGCCAACAGCAGTTTCGCGAACCAGGAATATCGTGCCTGCCTCTGGATGAGGTTCCGGATCATCCCAGAAATTATAATGCATCTCAAGGGTATCGTTCTGGAAATATACCACTTCATAAAAGATATGCTGGTAAGTATATTGCCCTGCATATACAGTTTGAAGATACCACCAGTGATAACGGTTTGTAGTTTCATCGAATTCCGATTGTTGTGTATTGGGGTAGATTGTTGGCATCAGGTGACCGGATGTTTCGGTGTAGAAACCATCCTCTTCAATAATCATTGTCATCGGGTCATTATAACCTCCAAAAGAATTGCTGCTTATGTATCCATTCCACGTGCCGATAAAATCCTCAAACGAATAATCCTGCGCAAAATTCTGGGTGAATGGGAAAACCGACAGGAGTAAAATGAAAAGTTTGTTCTTCATGCTTCTGGTGTTTTAAAATGCGTAAACGTTGATCAGAAAAGATTGTTCAAATCCGGTTAGTCGTAAAGAATCTCTAACTGCAAAAGGGACGCACAAATTGCCGGATACCAAGATGTAAACAATTGAATTTTAATTATATAATAATTCTATCCTGGGCTTAAGAGCATTTTGAGAAATATGATAGTAAACTGTTGCCTGCTTCAAGGCATTTAACTATGTCGGGCATCATACTGCCAGTTGTAATCCCGCTCCAATCATAGATTAGTTTTTAATCATCTAGACATTTTGCAGATTCTGAAGTCCTGAAACCGGATCACCTGACCTGCTCAGACCCTGCACCAGGTGGCTTTGTATGTCAAATGCAGTGATATTTATTGAATTGAAAACTCAATGACGTTTTAAACGGCAACTCAACAGGCACTTATTGGATATGGCAGGGGTCCGTCAGGGATGGAGATCCAGTATACCTTTTGTGCAAATAAAAACGGGTTTCAAAACGTAAATGTTCTGAAACCCTTGTGGCTGTGAGTGGGCCCACCTGGTCCCGATCGCTATCGGGATGAACCAGGGAGCACCTGATTATTTCAAGAAAATTAAGTGGGCCCACCTGGACTTGAACCAGGTTTTCTCTTTTTCAATGTTGACGGGCTTTTTGTTAATATTTTTATTGTTAGTGTAGAAATTTTGCAGAAATCAGAGTGAGCGGGGCATCTTCTTGTTTGCTAGTTCTATCAGTTTGACCATTTCAGGGTCATTAGATATCTTTGAAACCAGTAAATAAGCGTTAACATCACCTTCCTTTAATAAATCCTTGGCTAAGGTATACATTCTGGCTGAAATATTGTTTCCGAGATTTTTATATTTCGGATCCTCAAGAATATTAAATAAGGAAGCAAGGAAGTTATTTGATTCAACCCGTTTCTTCAATTGTGATTCGCTTAGATCCAGCAACTTACCAAGCATTTCAATTTTTTCTTTCAGCGATTTTATCTCCCCCTCTTTGAGTTCAAGCATTTTTTTGAGGTTGGATATTTCACTTTCCAGCTTTTTTGAGTCAACATCATCAAAAAAATAACTAATCGGGATACCAAAAATTTCAGTTAGTTTGACAAGATATTTAGTCTCAACGGATTCCCGCTCATAAATCCGATAAACATTAGGTGGAGAAATTCCCATCTTATCTGAAACTTCCTTAACCGACAGGTTTGAACTGTTGATCAAATCTTTTATTCTGGCTCCAATGTGCTGTTTAATAGGCATAAAAAAAGTGTTAATAAAAAAATATTTAGAAATAGTTGCAAATCATATAGAAAAAATGCTAAATTTGCAACAAGCAATTGTTAATTGCAATACAAAGGTGGGTGATAAATTTTAAATCTGCAAATATTTATTGCAATTATTTAGAAAAAATTTTTGCTTTTCACTCAAACAACTCGTTAACTAACTAAAACTGATGAACAATGGAAAACTACCTGATGACTACCTTGTCAGAAAGCGATTTGCAAAGGATTGTCGAAAAGGCAATCGAATCGCATGAAATTAAGAAAACAGCACTCTTAAATGCAGGCTTGAACTATAGCTTTGCTAAAGTTGCTCAGATATTTGGCCGTAGCCATACTACAATCAAAAACCTTGTAAAGGCAGGTAAATTGAAAACTACTGCTGATGGACGCAGGATTACTCAGGCAGCCATCAATGAATACCTCAAAACAAGCCAGAGGTAATATTGCCGTATACATTGAAAAGAACCTAAGCCACCTTTTTATTTTCTAAAACAACTGTAGTAATGAGAAAGCCAATTGATCCCTCACTCAGATACCCGATTCCTTATGGACTTGATACCAATTTGGAGGACAGGTATATGAACATACCAATAAATTTGTTAAACGGAATTTTTGATAATAAAGATTTAGCATGTCAGAAGATTATCAAGTTTTGTTTGTACCACCATGCAAGAACAAGATTCCAGTTTGGAGAAATGATGGAACGATTTGAACTTGCTGCTAAATTTTTCGGTGTCAAAATAAATAGTCTCCTTTCTAACATAGTAGAAGGGGAGTTTTTGTATGAAGATTGGATAAGGAGAAAGTCTCCCAGAGGGGGAATAAAAATCAAGATCTTTCATGATATTGCATTCAATGAAAAATCAGAGTTTGAAATTGCCCTGTTCTGCGCTCATGTTGGGCTTAAATCAATTCTGCAAAACGACAGTTTCAAGAAGACATCTTTTGATGCTCTGTTTGCCCGGATGGCCGGGTATTCGTCCGCAAGGAATGCAGAAGGACGGATACCAGCTATATTAATGAAATATCAGTCCCGTCATTATAGATTAAAGCTAATTTTTGATCTTCAGAAATATTGGCATCTGGCATATGAGGCTGATCATACACGTGGGTTTTATTTCTCTTTTAGGTTAAATCATGAAGAGTTGTGGATGGAAATTCAAAAATCCAGGATTAAACGAAAAACATTCCAAACAGAGTTAGCATTGAAAAAGAAGGCAAATCGTGAAAAGGCGAGACTATTTTGTGGAGATCAGAAGAAACCACCTGAGCCAGATATCAAATCATTTCATGCAATTAATCAAAATGGACAGCTCCAATAAGCCAATAAGAAATGAGATGTTTACTGTAAACTCAAGGCTCATACCTTTTCCTGTTATGCTAAAGTTTCAGTAGATTCTTTTAGGGCTTTCACACTTATCCATCAAAAATACAAAAGCAAATGAGTGACCAAATAATTCGTTACTGTGAGCACTGCAAGCAATTATTTACTGCTGAGCGAATCTCCAGGCGGTATTGCTCCGATTCCTGCCGTCAGTTAGCATACCTTGACCGTCGGTCCAGAAAAATCTCTAATGCTTATTTTGTTGAAGATACATTGTATGAACCAGTTCAGGAAGATGTTGTAACAGAAACAGAGCTTGATGATGCTTCCACTAATATAGTTGAGGAAATACAGGAAGTAACTCCTGACCTAAACGAAGACACTGAGTCAGCTTCGGATAATAAGCTGAATAATAAGTACCGAAAACAGGCTCCGAAAGCAAATAATAATGCCATAGACCCCCGCTTGGTTTATTTGGGTGGATTACTTCTTGGGAAGTTCCTCCAAAAAGTAATTGGTGATGAAAAATCTACTCAAACGTAAGATTTCTACACTGGCAATTTTAGGTTAAGCAGATTATTATCAGATAGTGATTGAGGCTGTAAACCTTGCTCTTCGATTATAATATGTAAACACCTTGGCAATCTGCTATGTTCCCTGCCAAATTGCATTGGAAGTGATTTTTTAATTCGAAACTATATAGTTTCAATTTGCTGTCATAAAATCCGGCTGGCAACCTCAACTTTAGTTTGTTACTTGTCTCTTAAGAAACAATATATTCAGACGAGATCGAAAACATACTTAAAAGACTGATCATTAACTACATAAGACAAAGCTCAAAGTTACCCGTTTCTTTCTGCTAAAGCAATATTTTTCATATTGTAATCACTTGATCAAATTCAAATGATTGGGCCACAATAGAGTTACTGGGAACAACTAACCGATGGGATTCGTTTTTAAAGTGATTATGATGCTCAATGTAAATGTTCAACAAGTAAAGTAAGAATTAACCTGCATGCGCCATAATTTTTTTCTGTACACCTATCTGTTGACCTGTTCTGCACACAATTTGCACCTATAATAATAGTATATCTAATAATAATTACTCTTAAATATTATTTTCTAAGAGAGATCTCTCTTAGAAAAAATTTCAATTGAAAAAGGCAATAAAAGGCTATCGCATTTGCTTCTTCGCGTTCATCTATTTGCGGCGTTATTACGATATTTGGTCATTCTATGAAAAAGCTAGGTCGTTGGAAACACGGATTTAAAGCATGGCGAAGAAAAAGTGCGACCATTATCGTTTTACAGCCCTCTGCCAAATCCTGGCACCAATACCTGGATGATCCTATTCTTTTCGATACAATTATCGACAGATTGTCAGGTACAGCCCATAAAATTTAACTTTAAGGAGTATCTTTCTGTAAAAAACATAGAATAATACTCTATCTTTCTTTGCCCTCTTACCATTCATTGCTTAGGACTTACATAAGTCCGGAATCACTGGCCTGGTATGCTCCGGAATATTCATGGATCCCATAACCTAAATTTCTAGAATGCAATTCGAGAAAACTATTATTTATACTCTCCTGCAGCAAGAAAGCCATTGTAATTCACGAACTCACTTACTCAATTATTATTACTTTTCCTAAAAATGAAGCTTTCGTCAAATTTCATTATGGTAAAAGTGTCAACATTAAGTATTCTCGCTATTTCTTCCATTCGATTTAAGTCAATCATTGTTTGACCAGTTTCTATTCGGCTATCAGGGCAAACGCATCTAAATATTTTTTCATTTAAGTGACTGAATATCAATAGAATAATTTGTTTTTACTAAATTAAATGTTTATATTTGCCTGATAATCAGACTAATATAAACGTATGCAAGAAAATGGATTAATGTCTTATTTTTCGGACATGAAAGACCCGAGAATTGAAAGAACCAAACGTCACCTGATGAACGATATACTTTTTATATCCATTGCGGCTGTTTTAAGTGGAGTTGAATCATGGGACGAAATGGAACTGTATGGAAAGAATAAGCAGCACTGGCTTTCAACCATTCTTGAATTACCTAACGGAATACCCTCACATGACACATTCAATCGCTTTTTTGCTGCTTTAGATCCAGATGAATTTGAAAGCAGGTTTTTGAAATGGGTTGCCTCTTTGGTCGACATAACCTCAGGAGAAACAATTCATATTGATGGAAAAACGATGAGAGGTTCGCGCAAGCAAGGTTGCAAATCGGCAACCCATATAGTCAGTGCCTGGGCCGACCAAAATGAGCTTATACTTGGGCAGATAAAGGTGGAAGATAAGTCAAACGAGATCACGGCAATACCATTGCTTTTAGATTCCTTGTTAATAAAAGGGAGTACGGTAACCATTGATGCAATGGGCTGTCAAAAATCAATAGCAAGACAAATCGTCAAAAAACAAGCTGACTATGTTCTGTCTGTTAAAGATAATCAACCTGAATTACTGGAAGAGATAGTAGATAGCTTCAGAATGTTACCAATAAATGACTATTATGAGGAAGTAGATTATGGTCATGGCCGTATTGAGAACCGCAAATGTTCTATAATCACAGACCTTAGTTTAATGTTTTGTAGCAACAAATGGGCCGGACTGAAATCAGTGGTGAAAATCGAACGTGAAAGAATTTTTAAAGCAACTGGTAAAGTTGAAAAGGATATCAACTATTACATCAGTACTTTGACAAAAGCACCCATAATTGGAAAAAGTGCCAGAAAGCACTGGGGAATTGAAAATAAAGTGCATTGGGTATTAGATGTGGCATTTGGAGAAGATCTTAGCAGGAAAAGAGATAGAAATGCAGCTCAAAATTTCTCATCTCTTAACAGAATCGCAATTAACCTTCTCAAAAAGAACAACTTAAAAGTCGGCATAAAAAGCAGACGCAAAATCTGTGGTTGGGATAATGAATTCCTTTTAAAAACCCTTAAAAATTAGATGCGTTTGCCCTGATTCGGCTATAAGCCCCTTGAGTAATTCCCAGACTTTTTGCCATAAATTCTTGAGTAAAATTGCGCAATTCGCGTACTTTTCGTATTTTTTGACCTATTTGCATATACTATATTCTTATGATGAAATAAAAAATAATTCTATTATTGCAAAAATAACAATATTGATTCACTGTTGTCAGGTAAAATTACAAAAAGCAAGCCTTGATTATGTAATAGATAGATAATCAATTACAATAATTTCCAAATCTTTCAACTTTTATAAGTAAGTCCCTTTTTAAAACAAGGCAAACTGCTCTTTATTTTTGATTGTCTTTTTCCTGTCTTTGTCAGGATTCTCCAGAAAACTGATCGGATGGATATAGTTAAAGTGATGAATCTTGCAAAGACCAACCAGATTTGAGAATGCCCAGCTTCTTTTAAAACTTATTTGCACAACAGACGTCAAAAGATATGCAATATATAGCGCAATATTTGAATCTTAATCACATTCTCGTTGTCCCCAACAAAGTATTTTAATGGGAAAATCTGCTATAATTGCTAGAAAACCAACTCTATATGCCATCGAAGTTTATAAATGGCAGCAACCAAATCCACCCGCATTTCAAACAAGTTGGTTAGAAATTCAAGCTCTCGTTTAAATATCCTGTCATAGAATCTGATATTTCTTAGCTTAAGCTTGTTTTGACCACCGCCATCCTTAACAGTGATTGTTATAATTTCATCTTGCTTTACCCTTGAATGAATGTCTTCATCAATGGGTTGTTTTTCAACAGATTCAAATACAGCATTATCTTTAAGCGGGTAACGAAACCAGCCTGGTGGTTGCAAAACTTCCGGAATGCTTTTTAATCGTTGTAGCCTTTGTCAAACTCGTAGATTGTATTGGAATCAAGCTTTAACTTTTAAAGTAAAACATGGTCGTGGGTGGTGGCAGGTGTGAACCATACCATCTTTGGAACCGCTTCATCAATGTTCATGATTGTATGAACTTTGATTCCTCCTTTTCTCTTGCCGTTTTGTTGTTTTTGGCCAACACATTTCAATATATCCTGAAAAAGGCTGATTGTTAAGCTGTCAAATATCTCTATCTGCTACTTAATAACATCTTTAATCCGGCTGTCTGAGATAAAATGACCATGCTTGAGCAGCAATTGATTGTAAATATACCCGAATACTTCTGATGAACGTAGCTGATTTGCATCTGCCAATTTGCTCCGCCTGGGGATATTATCTTGCTGTAAATGCTTGGTCATGTCAGATAAACAAAGCATTGCACCAGATGCCTCCCGTAATGAGCGACGCATGGCAAAAGCACAAAACAGAATACTTATCAAGTGATCTTTTGTTTTGAACTTCTTTACATACCGGTCAGAACTGTAATGATTGACTGTCATAGAAATTATTGATACATCAATTAATGAGATCATCTGTTCGAAAACCGAGGTGCCGAAAAAGTGTTTACTTTATCCATGTAGTATTAAATTTGGCGACTCAAAACTATATGAAGAGTTGGTTAGTTTTACAATAACTTTCTAACTCTTCTTTTTTTCTAGACAACTGTGATTTGGGATAATGATTAATTAGGAAGTGGTGAGCTTCTGACGATTGATGATTTGTTTAGTCTAATTGTAGTTTATTTGTTGATGATGAGTTAAATGATTTGATTCAATCTAAAGTAGCTCAGCAAAAACAACAGGTAATATGCAAATCAAAGGAGGAATTGCTTTGGCTGACATATAATATGTCATAAACTCATATAATATGCAAAAGGGATAGCTTAATAAGTAATTTATTAGTTTTCTTTGCAATAGTAATTAGAAATGTTAAGTCTTTAGTGTCCCATTTAAATTGGAGCATCCTCAAAAATAGATTAAATTTGGCTCATTAAGCCTAAAACGTTCTTTGTCATTTTGAAATTTTGTTCTATCAAATAAGTCTCGAAGGTGAGTTTTATCTGTTAAAGATATACTCAGGATCTGCAAGACCTCATAAGTACTTCTGCCAAGTTGCATGTCTTTTTGGACGATTGCTACCAAGCAGTAAGTGCACATGGCCGCGTAGATTTGAATCCGAACGGCATTTTCAGTAGTTCCCCAGAATTTCTTGATTTTCAGATGTTGCTTTAGCCATTTGAAGAAAAGCTCGACTTGCCAGCGGTTCTTGTAAAGCTCAGCAACCTAAAGTGCAGAAATATGCATTGCATTGGTTACAAATACAAGCTCTCGCTTTTGTTCTGCATTCCAATATCTAACCAATCTAAGATGTTTTGGATAGTATTGCTTAGGATAAAATCCTATCAATTCAATTGTTAAATCTGAAAGTACTTTCCAAGGCAATCTTCGTTTCCATTTGATTATCTTGTATTGAAGGTTCTTTTTTGCTCTTACAATAAAGAAAGCTCCTATTTAATGAATCTTATACAACATCTTGAAGTGATTAAATGCACGGTCAAATATGTAATATGAGCCTGATTCATAAGGGATTTCTTTCATTGCGGTAGAGTCGTGAACAGAAGCTTCTGTGATATGGAGAAATGCCGGTATCTGTATCTCCACATCATATATAATGTATGCACTTTGATTCCTCCTTTTTTCTTACGGAACTTCGCCCACCAGAATACGTAAAGGCACAAGTCAATCGTCGTTGAATCAAAAGCATAGACATTACCTTCAAGCTTGAAGATGTCAGAAACCCGTTTCTGCCTGGCTTCATTTACCAGATAGTAAGCATACTCTTCAAAGATGTGATAGTCCCTGTCTTGGTTGGCTCTGGCCAGAGATGATTTTGAAACATTCTTGCCCAAGCCCAAATGATAAGATTTGGAATGATGAGCATCAAGTGCGACAATCAAATCTCTCCGACTTTCACGATTTGACAATTGCCCGAACATAAAAGCCAGTAGTTGATTACAGCAAGAGAAAAGTTTCAGGTATTTGTCTCCATTGAATTTGATAACAATACGATTGAATTTGCTTCGATTCAGAAGCGAGACCAATTGACGAAAACGTATTTGTCTTGGTACATATGCAATCGGATTAATCTGATTCAAAACTAAAATCCAAGGCCTTTCGATCGAAAAACACCTGTAACTAACCAAATTTCAAATATATCAAAGGACTTTTTTAGATTTTAATGGAACAGTAATGTTTCTTTTTAAATAATATTTTTTTCTAACTAAAAACCAAACCTATGAAAAAGATTGTTTATTCAATTGCAACACTTTTCGTTACTTTCATTTTATTCAGTGGTTGTAATAACGAAGTTGTACAGGATGATTTACCTAATGGAAATATAAAGCAATCAGTTAATCCCTATGAATACATTGGAGAACTTCACAATGAAATGCTACTTGAATGGGCAGATTACAATAACGGAGTCGATTCAGGTATGTTTGATTCAACAAAAATTGAGTCTATAGTAGAATGGGTATCAACAAAAGTTGACCCAGTTGATGGGATAAATCCATATGAATATCTAAATTTTTCTTACGAAATGTATAGTGAGGACTTTACACTTACGGAATTTGCAACTGATTTGTTTAACAATGATGAAGTCAGTGCTATAGCGAAAAACTATCTTATAGAACTTGAAGAAATAGTATTGAGTTCAGGAAGTGATATATCATTGTTTTTAGATGAAATAATTGTATATGAAACAAAAGTAGGAAACATTGACTTGACTGCAAAAGAGCATCTAATCCTATTAAGCGCAGCATCAATTGCCAGAAATAGCTTAAGTTTCTGGTATGAGGCAAATAATAATCCATCACACCCCTATCATGTTCTATTTGCAAATAGTCGAAAAATCAATATATGGTGGAAAATTGGAATTGTAGATATTTGTGGTGGCGTAATGGGAGGGCTTTGGGGCGGTCCATGGGGAATAGTTATAGGGGCAGGCATTTGTTCAGGTTTAGTCGTTCTGGTCTCAAATGTATGATAGAAGTGGTCTAATTATTGACTAAAACACATATTGGGCTAATAGATTTTTGTTGCATTAGTTCAAGTAATAAAAAATGAAAGTTAATTGAGTCAGATCGCTAATAACAATCTAAAACACAAAAGTGAATAAACTCTAAATCCACAAAGTAATATATGTCAGTTTTATTAAAAGGTACGTATATTTCAACTTGTGGGTTAAGTGATTAAAAACAAAGTCTTATCAAAAAATATTGCTAATATGATTCCTTTTTCAAAAACTAATTGGTATTGGAGTAAGAGTGTTTTTCAATATTCTTTATTGATAGTATCTTTAAGCGTTCTTCCCCTTCTTAACTGGGCTCAAGAGCATTTAAATTCTATTATGTATCCTGTTCGACTTGTGAATGCTAGTCCACATGCAGCTTCACTTGGATTATACACTGATAGTCATGTAGATCTGTTCACGGGACAAGCAAAAATTGAGATACCTATTTATCAAATACATGCTGGCGTTCATGAATTACCGATAACCTTAACATATTCTACGGGTGGTTTTAGAGTAAACGAATTGGCCTCATGGGCTGGGCTGGGCTGGAGCTTAAATGCAGGAGGCATGATAACTAGAGAAATCAGAGGCCTGCCCGATGAACTGAATTATAATGGCTATACTTCATCATCAGGTAATATATTTTACCAAGAACTTAAGGATGGCATTCTGACCTGGGAACCTGGTGAATCCATGGGAGAATATTTAACATTATTGGATTATGCAACAGGCTTAATGGATGGAGAACCCGATATCTATAGTTTCGCCATTGGTAATTTGACTGGTAAATTTATCTTTGATAAAGATAAACAAATAAAATTCATTGGAGAACACAAAAATAGTTTTAAGATTTCTGTAGAACGAGAATCTCTTGCTACAAATCCCTCTTACAATTCGATTAAAACATTTATTTTAACTGATGACAAAGGTGTTAAATACTATTTTGGAAATAATTACAAAGAAAAATTGCTCAACCAATATTACTTCACATATTATGATACAGAAGATAATTATCTCACTTTAACGAATGACTATTATCAAAAGAAATACTATGGCGGTAAATTTAATAAAATGTGGCAAAACGAAAATACTTTCTACTATTTGTCATGGTACATTTATAAAATTGAATTTCCTGATAATATCTCAAATATTAATTTTACTTATCTTCCTGAAAATAATTCATTTTATTCTTCAACATCAGAAACCAAATATGTTGGAGAGCGCTATGAGATTGATGGAAGTGCAATCCCAGTTGACCCACAACATCCATTTTCAATAAGAAGAATCAATAATTATCAAACGACACGAAGTTATAGGCTCAGTTGTATAACTTGTGATGATATAACTATAGATTTTATAGCAGAACAAGAGGAAAGACAAGATATTAACGATCCATTGTTAGGGAATGTATCTATTGGAGATGCCAAAGCACTTGATAAAATAATTATACGTTCAGGAATATCGTCAAAGAGTATTACATGGGAATTTTATAAATCCTATTTTCAGCCGGAAAATGATTACTCACACGAACTACAATATTACCCAACATTTACAAAACGTTTGAAATTAGATAGTATAAAGGAGGGTGAGAAGAAATGGAAATTCGATTATTATGAAGGAAACCTCCCGCCAAGAAACAGTTCGGAGATAGATTTTTGGGGATATTATAAAAAGCAAAGTGTTAACCGAAGAACATCCACTCCAATAATATATGTATATCCACTAGACTATAATAATCCCATATACAACTCCATATATTCAATTTATCCCAGAACTAACTATCCTGGGGCAGAATATGTTCTTAATGATATAAATAAGGACATAGACAGAGAGCCTAATTTTGAAAACACCAGAGCCTGTATGTTGAAAAAAATTACTTATCCAACCAAAGGGATTAAGCAATTCGAATATGAATTGAATAGCTTTTTATTAGATGGGATTGAACGGGTGGGCCCAGGTCTACGAATTCTTTCAGTTTCAACAGTGCCTGATGAAAATCAGGTACCAATTATTGAAAATTATAGTTATAATGAAAATGGTTATTCATCAGGCTTAATTACCGAATTGCCAGATTTTGCCCATAGAAATGTTGATGCAATGTGGAATAATAATTCATATAACACGATTTTTGGTCAGGATGAAATTCAAAATGCTATTACAATTAGAGAGAATTTATCATACTGTTCTATTGGACGAGTGAGCGGTGGATATGTAGGATACAAAAAAGTTGTCAAATTTATAACTGGTAATGGAAGTACTGAATATTTGTTTAGTTTTAATCCTTCATTTTTGTCCCCGGATTTTGAGCCTTTTACTCGCCAAACCGTACGAAAAGAACACGCACACATTGATTATTATCATTTAATCGAAAATCATTTTTTTAACTCTTATAATGTAAAAGATAATTACCCCCATTTTACAGCTCCTGATTGCAGTTGGTATATTGGTAACCTCGAAAGAGAGGTTGTAAAAAACGAAAATGGTGTTACATTGCTGGATAAAACCTATAATTACTCCGCAGTAGAAAATATAAATGAAAATGACATTTATTATATTAATGCAAAAATGTATTATTCGCATTTCTGGGACAAGGAAATATTGCATAATCAAACCCCCATTGCTCATATTATACTTCAATTCAATGACATTGTATGGGGGGTAAACTATTATAATACCGGATATAAAAGATTGGAGAGTGTTACAACAAAAACATTTCTTAATAATATAAGTCCAGTAGTTGTACATCAGAATTATGAATATAACGATTTTTTATTAAGTCAAATCTCTAAAACTCATAGTCAACAAGATAATTTATTAAAAACAAAGTACCAATATCCTCAAGACATTATAAATAATAAATGCTTGCCAAGTTACAATTCTTGTATGGAATTGGCTTTAATATATAAAAATGATAGAGATGCGGATTGTTTTGGTAATGCTAATTGCTTAGTGCAATCCAATAATTATTATATTCAAGATACTACTAACTGTGGTAATACATATAGAAATTGTCAATCTGGAACCTGGCTTAATAAAAATGATGGTTTAGTTCTGAAAATAATGATCGGGAAAAATATTAGGTCAGAACCTATTGAGGTCCAGGAAATAATCCACAGAGATAACAAGGATTTTCTATTGAATGGTAGTATTTCTAGAAATAAATTATTTAATGATGAAATTGTGTTATATAATAGAAAATATAATTTAGATAATATTGAACCAATGGAATCATTTACCAGTTGTTATTTAGATGACAATCAGGAACTTGCATTTAATAGCAAATACAAAGAAAAATTATCAATTGATAAATATGATACCAAATATAATGTTACAGAGTACCTGAGTAATCTAAAGGATAAATCAGCTTTGATTTGGGGCTATAATCTATTATTTCAGATAGCAAAAATTTCAAACGCCTCCCTTTCCGAATCCGGCCACACCTCCTTCGAAAACAACGAACTAAACGGTTGGTCAAAGTATGATGCCAACAGTTTTATAACCATACCGGAGAATGTGTTCACTGGTAAGGGTTCTATGAGTGTAACCGGTTATGGTCCGTACCAGATCTTTACTGTTGGCCAGAACGCTGAAAAGCACAGCGGTTATAAAGCAAGTGTATGGACAAAAGGCAAAGGGGCATATTTGCATATTGAGGTAAACGGAGTATGGTCAAGCCATGTCAGGGTTAACAACGAATTTGAAGACGGTCTATGGCATAAGCTCGATGTTGAACTACCCAGGCATAAAATACAGCCTTACTTCTCGCAGGGAGAAAATCTTAAGATTAAGGTATATGTAGGCTCCGAAAGTGGTACTGTCTATTTCGATGACCTTCGGTTCCATCCTTCCGATGCCCAAATGACCACCTACACCCACGAACCCCTGATAGGAGTTACCTCAATCAGCAACGAAAGCAACAAACCAGAGTTTTACATCTACGATCCATTTGGCAGGCTTGAATTAGTCAAAGATTTTGAAGGCAATATCATTAAAAAGAACGATTATCATTATCGCACTGATGAACAATAAAGTAAGGAGCAGTCATGAAATCCACTATCAGATACAGATTTTCCGCATTATTGGCCGTATTGGTAATTATCTTACTGCCTATGTTTGGCAGCAGCCAGCAACTCTCCATGCTTAAGGCCGAACGTTTTGGCGGACCTGGATGGGATTTTGTAAATGGAGTTATCAGACAGAACAATGGCGATTACATATATTGTGGCAGCATATCGGATAACTTACCCGGCGATACCTTAGGATTGTTTGCAACAAGCAATATAAATGCATGGGTAGCTTTTACCGACAGCCTGGGCAACATAATCAGGCAGAAAGAATACAACAACAAAGGCTTCGACACTTTTACCTCAATGGTTGCATTTGGTAACAATATTTTTTTAACAGGCATTTTTCAGGATACTCTTTCGCTCGACAGTATTACCATATCAGGCATGGCCCACTCAAGCGGGTTTATTGCCATCATGAATCCTCAGGGGATCGTACTAAATACAAAACCAGTTTCAAATCCCCGGGGATGCATATCAAACATCAGGTTGGCAGGGACTCATTCAGATAATTTGTATCTGGCAGGAACATACTGTGATACGATTACCATAGAAAATGTACAATCAACAAGTAAAAGTGGTTTTTTCATAACACGGCTGGATACGGAGCTAAATATTCAGGCACCCCTGTTTTTCCCGGCAGAGGGCAATCCTCGACTAGGAGGGTTGAGTTGCAACGATTCGTCAGTAGTAATTGCCGGTGTGTTTTCTGATACCCTTTCCCTGGCCGATACAACCCTGATATCGTTAGGCAAAAGCGATGCATTTGTTGCCTGGTTTAATCAAAATCTTGAACTACAACACATCGGGTTAATTTCAAGTCCGGAAGAAGTTGAGATTAAATCGGTTGCATTAACAAAACAGAACCAAACCGCTGTTGCAGGTAGCTTTAAAGGGTCGGCCATACTTGCCGATTCAATACTTACCGGAAAGGGAGGGGTTGATTTACTGGCTGCCGTTTGGGATAGTACCGGGAAACTGCAATGGGTTAATACAGCAGGCTCAATTGGTAATGATTACGGCTGGGCTATTGCACCAGGTAACGAGGGTGATTTCTTTGTTTCGGGAAGTTTTACGCACGTTCTTGCAATTCCCGGTGAGAATGGGGAGATGATAGAACTTCAGCCAGAAGGTTTTTTTGGAAATACCTTTATTGCAAAGTATGATCATAGAGGTATTCTGAAGGCGACTTTCAACCTTCCGGGCACTTCCGAAGATTTTGTTTCAGAGTTATTGATAAACACCGACAATACCCTGGCAGCTGCGGGCAACTTCTTTGAGACCTTGCTACTAACAGCTTATGATAGCGTGAGTTACACCATGGAGTCGACAGGGTCAAAAGACATATTTACCCTGTTGTTTAAAGATATGTGTGCAGGATATACCATCGATGCCGGACCTGATCTTTACCTTTGCCCGGGGGAAACCATAATGCTTGAACCTGATTTTACCAGTAGTGGATTTAAGTGGCTGCCCGATGGTTTACCGAATACACCGCTTGAAGTGACCCAACATGGTTCATATACACTCATGGCAATGAATGCTTATGGGTGTATAGCTTATGATACGCTGCATGTGGAGTTAATCCCTATCCCTTTGGTTTTTGCAGGAAACGACACCATTGTTCAACCCGGTTCACCGCTTGTTTTGGCAGGTGCTATGGAATCAGGCCAAAGCCCTGCATGGACCACAAGTGGGGATGGTTATTTCAGCCCTTCATCTGGTCTTCAAACGACCTACTATTTCTCAAATAATGACATCAGCAACCAAAGTGTATGGTTAATTCTAACCGCCGGGAACGAATGTATTTCGGTTTCCGACAGTCTGAAGGTGGATATATTAACAGATGATGACGGTATTACAGCTTTTCCCAACCCCACCAGTAATATGGTGACTCTGGTACGTGAAGAAATTCTGCCCATTCAGAATATCACCATTACAAAACAAACCGGATTTGTACTGGAGCAGAACATCCCTGTAAATAACTTTGAATTTACCTACAACCTGCAGAATCAACCTCCGGGAACTTACCTTTTTTATATAACCACCAATGCAGGCACTTCCTGTAAAGTCATCAATAAATTATAACTATCCGGAAAAGCTATAATTATGAAAACTATTGTAAATAAATATAATGCATTACTGTTGATTGTATTGTTTCATGCTTTCGCGGCAAATGCTCAATCTACCGACAAGAATTATATTCAGACCTGGGACCTTAAAGTCGCTGGTTACAAAACCTCCGGCAGTATATCGGGCAACACTCCGTTAACCCATGCCATAAGAACCATACAATACTATGATGGTTTAGGCCGTTTGTCGCAAACCGTAGTACCCGGATTTGCACCTGATGGCAAATCAATGGTAACGCCTAAGGTATATAATAAGGTTGGACTCGATACAACAAATTATCAGCCCTATATTGCCAGTACAGGAGAGCCTGTTTATAGGGGAAACTATGCCGATGAATTAATAACTTTCTATGAAGATAATTACTATGATCGATTTGGGAATGCCCCGGTTGAATATGAAAAATCGCCGCTTAAGAGGATAGTTAAGCAGGGAGCCCCCGGCGCTGACTGGCAATTGGAGGATGGGCATTTTGTTACCTTTGAGTATCTAACCAACAACAGCAGTGCAGAACTCAAGGCAATTAATTGGAAAGCAACAGGCGATTTGTGTGTTCATAATGGACTTTATCCGGCAGCCGAACTTTATGTTACAAAAGTAACCGCTGAAGATGGGGCAATAGCCTATAATTTTAAAGACAAACTGGGCAATGTGGTACTCAAACGTTCAAAAGCCCCACTTAATGAATATGCCGACACTTATTATGTTTACGATGATTTTAACCTGCTCAGGTTTGTAATATCCCCAGAGGGAAGCAGTCAGATTACCGGTAATTTTTCAATGTCAGACGACCTGGCTAGAAAGTTCGTTTACTTTTATAAATATGACAATCGAAAAAGGCTGATTGAAAAGAAGCTCCCCGGCAAAGAGCCCGAGTATACTGTTTATAATCAAATTGATATGCCCATTATGTATCAGGATGGTAATATGCGAAAAATGAACGGGGCCGTAAAGGCTTATGAGTGGTTATATACCAAATACGATGCATTGGGAAGGGTGATTATTACCGGCATTACCACTGAATACTCCAGCCAAACCCGCGATCAGGTTCAATCTCTAGCTGATGCCAGTGAATATTGCTGGGAGTATCTACTTCATCCTTCAAGCTACCCGGTATCATTTTACAATTACTACTCAGGGCAGTCCTTTCCATGGATACAGCCTGGATCTATACAAACCCTGACTTATTATGATACCTACAATGTCATCGTAAAATCAGGCAGTACTTTTACCCCACAACCTATTGTCAGCGATTCAGAAATGAATTTTAATCCTGCAGATGCCAACTTTTCCGTTTCACAGCCAGATACTGAATTTATAAAGGGACTGCCAACTGTCACATTCATTTTATCGCAAGGGAGTTTACTTCCCACTGTTACGTATTATGACAAGCGGGGGCGGGTAATACAGGTAAGGCAAAAAGGACATATTAGCGGGGCTTATACAATAACAACAAATAATTACTACAACGGACAGCCCGAAAACATTACAAATACAGTGTATAATACCAACATTAAGCATAAGTATATTCCGCCTAATAGTGTCCCGCAAAGTATAACTGAGAAATACACCTTTGAATACGACAATTTTGGCAGGCTTTCCCTGCGTGATTATCAGGTTGGTGATGTGATGGCCTTACATAAAGTACAAAACAATTACACCCCTTTGGGCCAACTCAGGCAAAAAATAATCTCAGAAGGTGGAATATCTCTTCAAACTGTAGATTACAGCTATAACATTCGCGGTTGGCTCAGTGCAATCAACAATCCTTCTCAGGTCAGCTCCTCAGGTGATCTTTTCGGGATGAATATTTATTACAATACAATCAATCAAGGATTGAACAACACGGCGCGGTTTAATGGAAATATTTCGGCTACAGAATGGCAAACAGTACAAACAAGTAGCTCATTAACTCCCCCAACCACAGGGCGCAAGGCTTATGTGTATTCATACGATGAATTATCCAGGCTTGAAAATGCTGTTTTCAGCGAGTATACATCAGGCGCATGGCAACAAACCTCAAAGTATAATGAACTTATAAAATCATACGATTTAAACGGGAACATTAAAGGCATTGAACGTAAAGGCAGCCTCAGCAACTGGAATACTGACATCATCGACAACCTTACCTATTATTACAATGGCAATCAGTTGATAGCCGTTGACGATGCCGTACTTACCGACAATGGCTATGATTTTTACGATAATGCCAATTTCTTTAACGGAACACTTCCTGAATATGAGTATGATGCCAATGGCAATGTTATCAAAGATGCCAATAAGGGGATCATTGGCATTACATACAACCACATGAATCTGCCTAAAGAGGTATATTTTTCAAATGACAGCAAACTGGATTATTACTACGATGCAACCGGCAATAAACTCCGTCAGGATGTGATTGAGGCAAAAATATTAACCAAACGCACCGATTTTATCTCTAACTTTGTTATTGTTAACAACGCCCCTGCATGGATAAATTATGACGAAGGCCGGGTTATTATGGACGGAACCACAGTACATTTTACCGAAACCCACCTCAAAGACCATTTGGGCAATACCCGTGTGGTGTTTGGCTATAAAAACAATGCCCTGGCCGTGAAACAGGTAAACAGTTATTACCCGTTTGGCATGAACATCAAAGGCCTTACCACCCGGGTAACCATTGAAGAAGCCAAACACCCGGCCAATGAATACCTTTACAACGGCAAAATGTTCCAGGATGAGTTGGGGTTGGATTGGCTGGATTATGGCGCAAGGTTTTATGATGCGCAGATTGGGAGGTGGCATAGTGTGGATCCGTTGGCGGAAGATTTTCCATCCTGGACACCATCCCATTACTGCCACAATAACCCGATAGTTTTGATTGACCCCGATGGACGTTCAGCAGACTGGTATCAATCAGAAAGTGGAGCATTATTATGGCAGGATGAGAACCAACAACAAATTACCGTAAATGGAGAACAGTTCAAAAATGTTGGTACATCTGCTTCTATTGGCGCAGGCGATGGGAACTATATAAATTACTATCAGAATGTACCTGTTTCCATTTCAAACGCTCCTGTAAATGCACAGGAAACTGTCTTAAATAATGCAGGTTTAAAAGGACAGCTTTTGAGCAGGAACAGCCCTTTATCTGAAAAATCACAGGTAGGACTAATGATAGAAAATATTAATTATGGGAAAGAAAAGTTTCTTTCTTGTGCCTTAGATATTGCAGTTTCATCAATTGAAACATCAGGAGATCTAATTAGTTTGTCAGGTTATGGCTTTACGGCCACAGGAATTGGCGCTGAAATTGGTTTGCCAATGATTGTTTTGGGAGGGACCATTTCTGCATTTGGTGGTTATGCGCAATCAGGAATTGCTTTTGCAAGAGGGAATGTTCAACTTGGTACTTCGAAACTTATAACAACTACAGCCGGATTAGGTTTATCTACTCCAGTTATGAACAGTAAAGGCTTTTCGGCAATGGAGAAAGTTGGAATAAACGCTTGGATTGATGGACCCAAAGCAATCATTGACAAAACCTTACAAAGTACTTTTGGTAATTAAGCTGAAAAACCTAAACAATGTTTTTATCAATTATTTTCTTTTTTCTCGCACTTTTATCATTATTCTTTTCTCGACAAGTATATACAGGCTGGTGGAAAAAAAATGGTTTGATAATTGGAGAAAATTACCCAATACATTTTTTTTTGATACTTTTATGTATCTTATTTGCTGTGATAGGGATTACACTTCTTCCTTGACTTGCTCATCACATATGCAATTCCGCCATAATGACCATTGAATTTGTAATTCAATGAAAGTGGCTGAAAGAATGGGTAGATAGGATAATTTCAACGTAAGCGTCCAGTGAACTTCATCTAAAATAATATAGGGAAGGTATCTACCTTTGCCCGGGCAGAAGCCTGTACAACTGGTTGGCAGGCCTACCGTGGATGACAAAAATGAATAAATGGTTTTGTACCTTTATATAACTGAGAAGCAGGTAGTATCCCTTTTTGTGTGTAATGAGTTCTTCTTCTAAATTCAAAGGTATTCATTTTTTTTGTTTCAATTGAGAATGAATGGCAGCGGAACGAAGGCGTAGCCGAAGTGGAGCTGCCATTCATTCTTCCCAGTGAAATTTGTTTTGTTCATAATCAATCTTAGGGATCTTCCTTTGGTATGCTGATCTGGTCATAGCCACATATCCTAAAAGAAGAATAGTGGCATCTGGCCCTGGTAAAGCGCCGCGCATTCTTGTTGTTCGTTTATAGTCTCTGTTGAGCCGTTCTATCCAGTTGGTAGAATAAAGCATATTATGGGTTCTATAATCATATCCGAGGTAGGTGAAATTTAATTTATAGCGGTTATTTTCTCCCATCCTTTTTATCGACGGATAGTATTTCCCCCATTTACTGCAGAATTCTAGCCATCGTTGATATCCTTTCTCAACGGTATCATTGCGATCTCCAGTTCTCAGCACTTCTTTTAAATCTTCTGCAACCAGCGCTTTGTCTTTAGGCTTAAT
Organism: Lentimicrobium saccharophilum; assembly: GCF_001192835.1. NCBI lineage: Bacteria > Pseudomonadati > Bacteroidota > Bacteroidia > Bacteroidales > Lentimicrobiaceae > Lentimicrobium > Lentimicrobium saccharophilum. Next base: position 2,760,292 of record NZ_DF968182.1, on the reverse strand, counting down.
GTGTTTGTTTACATTGCGTTGCAGATGAATTGCACAAAGTTGAATCTCAGTTTCCGGGAACTGTCTCCATATGGAATCCTCAATAGCAGTAAGGCTGTCACATACAATTAACCCAATCTCTTTTAATCCTCTTTCTTTAAGTGACTGTAGCACGACCTCCCAAGCATTGGCACTTTCAGTCGGGAAATTAATTACTGCAAGCACCTCCCGGGTTCGATCGGCCCTGACTCCCAAAATCGTGTAATATCCTTCTTTGCTAACATGGTCAATTCGTCGGGTATAGATAAAGGTAGCATCTATCATTATAATGGGATAATACGGCTCTAAAGGACGTTGTAACCATGTCTGTACATCATTGCGGGCATAGTCGAACATGCGGCTTATCTGACTTGTGCTGTATTCTTTTCCGTAGATATCGCCAAATATCTGGCCTACTTGCTCTGTGGTTAATCCAGCACCATATAAATTAAAGGCAAGTTTGCGGCATTCTTCTTCCTGATCACGTAAAAGGCTTAATAGTATCGGGTAAAACTGCCCGTTTCGGCTTCGTGGCACTCTAAGCTCAATAATTTTTCCCCGACCAAATGTCCTTCGAGGTCTATACCCATTACTCATATCGCCATTTGTGGCGTTATGTTCTTCTCGTTCTGCTCGCATCATTGCTTCCAGGCTGAGCTTCTGTAATTCCTGTAAACCATTCTCTTTTATGGCGATTTCTTCCAAAATCTTTGTAACTTGCTCTTGTGTAAAGTGTAGGTTTTTCATCTTCTAAATTTTTAAGTTTCGCAACCTTAAATTTAGAAAAATCTCACTTTACACACTTTTTGGGATAGTATCGAGAAGCATGGTATAATCATATAGCACTCAATATGGCGTATCTGGGAAAGACAACCCCTGACATACTTCATCATGGAGCTTCTGCTGAGACCAATAAAGTGGCCGCAATCTTACGCAGATCAGATACCGAAGCCGAAATGCTCCTCTGGCGGGCACTGAAGAACAGAAAATGTGCAGGGCTAAAATTCAGACCTCAGCATCCTTTCGGTCGGTTTGTGCTTGACTTTTACTGCCACGAGCGGGCTTTGGCGGTTGAAGTTGACGGCCGTATCCATAAGAACCGGGATGTTAAAGAGCGTGACCTAAACCCCACCAGTAACATGGTGACTCTGGTACGTGGAGAAATTCTGCCCATTCAGAATATCACCATTACAAAACAAACCGGATTTGTATTGGAGCAGAACATCCCTGTAAATAACTTTGAATTTACCTACAACCTGCAGAATCAACCTCCGGGAACTTACCTTTTTTATATAACCACCAATGCAGGAACTTCCTGTAAAGTCATCAATAAATTATAACTATCCGGAAAAGCTATAATTATGGAAACCATAACAAACAAATATTTTACATTACTGTTGATTGTATTGTTTCATGCTTTCGCGGCAAATGCTCAATCTACCGACCATAATTATATTCAGACCTGGGACCTTAAAGTCGCTGGTTACAAAACCTCCGGCAGCATATCGGGCAACACTCCGTTAACCCATGCCATAAGAACCATACAATACTATGATGGTTTAGGCCGTTTGTCGCAAACCGTAGTACCCGGATTTGCACCTGATGGCAAATCAATGGTAACGCCTAAGGTATATAATGAGGTTGGACTCGATGAAACAAATTATCAGCCCTATATTGCCAATACAGGAGAGCCTGTCTATAGGGAGGACTATGCCGATGAATTAATGGCTTTCTATGAAGATAATTACTATGATCGATTTGGGAATGCCCCGGTTGAATATGAAAAATCACCGCTTAAGAGGATAGTTAAGCAGGGAGCCCCCGGCGATGACTGGCAATTGGAGGATGGGCATTTTGTTAGCTTTGAGTATCTAACCAACAATAGCAGTGCAGAACTCAAGGCAATTAATTGGAAAGCAACAGGCGATTTATGTGTTCATAATGGACTTTATCCGGCAGCCGAACTTTATGTTACAAAAGTAACCGCTGAAGATGGGGCAATATCCTATAAGTTCAAGGACAAACTGGGCAATGTGGTACTCAAACGTTCCAAAGCCCCACTTAATGAATATGCCGACACTTATTATGTTTATGATGATTTTAACCTGCTCAGGTTTGTAATATCCCCAGAGGGAAGCAGTCAGATTACCGGCAATTTTTCAATGTCAGACGACCTGGCTAGAAAGTTCGTTTACTTTTATAAATATGACAACCGAAAAAGGCTGATTGAAAAGAAGCTCCCCGGCAAAGAACCCGAGTATACTGTTTATAATCAAATTGATATGCCCATTATGTATCAGGATGGTAATATGCGAAAAATGAACGGGGCCGTAAAGGCTTATGAGTGGTTATATACCAAATACGATGCATTGGGGAGGGTGATTATTACCGGCATTACCACTGAATACTCCAGCCAAACCCGCGATCAGGTTCAATCTCTAGCTGATGCCAGTAATTATTGCTGGGAGTATCTACTTCATCCTTCAAGCTACCCGGTATCATTTTACAATTACTACTCAGGGCAGTCCTTCCCCTGGGCACATCCTGGCTCTATACAAACCCTGACTTATTATGATACCTACAATGTCATCGTAGTATCAGATGGCACTTATACCCCACAACCTATTGCCAGCGATTCAGAAATGAATTTTAATCCTGCAGATGCCAACTTTTCTGTTTCACAGCCAGATACTGAATTTATAAAGGGACTGCCAACTGTCACATTCATTTTATCGCAAGGGAGTTTACTTCCCACTGTTACGTATTATGACAAACGGGGGCGGGTAATACAGGTAAGGCAAAAAGGACATATTAGCGGGGCTTATACAATAACTACAAATAATTACTACAACGGACAGCCAGAAAACATTACAAATACAGTGTATAATACCAACATTAAGCATAAGTATATTCCGCCTAATAGTGTCCCGCAAAGCATAACTGAGAAATATACCTTTGAATACGACAATTTTGGCAGGCTTTCCCTGCGTGACTATCAGGTTGGTGATGTGATGGCCTTACATAAAGTACAAAACAAATACACCCCTTTGGGCCAACTCAGGCAAAAAATAATCTCAGAAGGTGGAATATCTCTTCAAACTGTAGATTACAGCTATAACATTCGCGGTTGGCTCAGTGCAATCAACAATCCTTCTCAGGTCAGCTCCTCAGGTGATCTTTTCGGGATGAATATTTATTACAATACAATCAATCAAGGATTGAACAACACGGCGCGGTTTAATGGAAATATTTCAGCTACAGAATGGCAAACAGTACAAACAAGTAGCTCATTAACTCCCCCAACCACAGGTCGTAAGGCTTATGTGTATTCATACGATGAATTATCCAGGCTTGAAAATGCTGTTTTCAGCGAGTATACATCAGGTGCATGGCAACAAACCTCAAAGTATAATGAACTTATAAAATCATACGATTTAAACGGGAACATAAAAGGCATTGAACGTAAAGGCAGCCTCAGCAACTGGAATACGGACATCATCGACAACCTTACCTATCATTACAATGGCAATCAGTTGATAGCCGTTGACGATGATATACTTACCGACAATGGCTATGATTTTTACGATAATGCCAATTTCTTTAACGGAACAATCCCTGAATATGAGTATGATGCCAATGGCAATGTTATCAAAGATGCCAACAAGGGGATCATTGGCATTACATACAACCACATGAATCTTCCGAAAGAGGTATATTTTTCAAAGGACAGCAAGCTGGATTATTATTACGATGCAACCGGCAATAAACTCCGTCAGGATGTGATTGAGGCAAAAATATTAACCAAACGCACCGATTTTATCTCTAACTTTGTTATTGTCAACAACACCCCTGCATGGATAAATTTTGATGAAGGCCGGGTTATTATGGATGGAACTGCTGTACATTTTACCGAAACCCACCTTAAGGATCATTTGGGCAATACCCGAGTGGTATTCGGGTATAAAAACAATGCCCTGGCCGTGAAACAGGTAAACAGTTATTACCCGTTCGGTATGAACATCAAAGGACTTACCACCCGGGTAACCATTGAAGAAGCCAAACACCCGGCCAATGAATACCTTTACAACGGCAAAATGTTCCAGGATGAGTTGGGGCTGGATTGGCTGGATTATGGGGCGAGGATGTATGATGCGGTGTTGGGGAGGTGGCACTCTGTGGATCCGTTGGCAGACCAAAGAAGCTGGGTTAGCCCATACAGTTATTGTCAAAATAATCCTATTGCAAGAGTTGATCCAACGGGAGCATTGGATGATTGGGTTGAAGGAGCTGATGGCTCGATTTATTGGAATGACAAAGTAACAAGTTCAAATGACAAAGATTTAGCTAAAGGAGAAACATATAGAGGTACAGAATATAGGCGTTTTGAAGATATTGGTAGTACAACATACAATGATGTTAATTACAATTCAGATAAGACAAAGACTTCTACGCCCAGGATTCGACCTGATGCCGATGGAATTGTTACACAAGAAGAATCAATTGATTGGTATCATTTTGGTGGTGGAACCCCTTTAACTGTAGATATTAGTAAGTTCAATTTTAAATCAAGTAAATTATCAATAGAAGACTTTAAAACTAATTCACAAAGTGTCGATTTTTTCAATGGATGGTCAAATCATCCTTTAAGTTCCAGCATCATCTGGCGACCTGCATCAGATGAAACTCTATCCGATGTTTATGGCACTATCAGACTTGCAATAGTTAATCGTGATTTAGGAACAGTACGGGTTGTAACTGATGACGCCACAGGCTTTTTTGATGTCTTTGATTATTCAGCTTTAGGATCTATAGTTGGTGATAGATTGCGATCAAATGGAAACCCAACTCCATTTGGTTTTATTGGCAAAGGCACAGGAACAATAAGGCTTACAACACCGGAATCACCGAAAATAGACTATAGATACCTTATTGATTTTAAATAAATTGAATATGAAAAAAATAGTAATCTATTTAACGCTAATCTTAATTTTTGGATGTCGAAACTCTTCAAACATACTCCCAGATACTGAATTGAAATTTGTTTCAGATTATCATTGTTGGCCGTATGATGTAAATATTTATTCCGTAAAAGACATAAAGATTGACTCGTTATTTTATACCTATCCTCTTAATGGTTATTTCGGAAAAAACCCTAAATACAAAATCACAACTTGGTCAAAGTACGATGAAATTGATACGACTGTATGGTCAGGAATGAATAATATACTTGGGCAGTGTGATGATAATACTGAACTGTATAATCAAATATTAAAAGGAGATGATATTTATTACTCAGGTATTTATCAAGATTTTAAGGTAGAAAATGGAGAAAAAAGAAGAAAGTATGAACAAATATTGTTTTTGGATTTAGCCCAAAATAAACTGCATATATTCAAAGATATTAATAAGATTTACTAGAATATTTAAAACGCTAGGCTTACAGCTTGGCGTTTTATTTTTACAGCATAGCCACATTTTTTTGAAAGAAATCTTTGAATTTTTTCTTGGTTAAGAAAGTGTCAACCATTTTGAAAACCATACTTTTTTCTTCGGGTTCTAGTTCCTGAATCATTTTAACCTGTTCCATCAGGGTTTTATCTTCCACGGTTATTTCTTGCGGTACAACGCCATCAAAGTTTACAATCTGGTCGATGGTCATTCCGAAATACTTAGCAATTTTATTAAGAGCATCCACAGAAATCTCAGATACTGTCCCAAAAAGTGTGTAAAGTGAGATTTTTCCAAATTTAAGGTTGTGAAACTTAAAAATTTAGAAGATGAAAAACCTACACTTTACACAAGAGCAAGTTACAAAGATTTTGGAAGAAATTGCCATCAAAGAGAATGGTTTACAGGAATTGCAGAAGCTCAGTCTTGAAGCAATGATGCGAGCAGAACGAGAAGAACATAACGCCTTAAATGGCGATATGAGTAATGGCTATAGGCCCCGAAGGACATTTGGTCGGGGTAAAATCCTGGAGCTTAGAGTTCCACGAAGCCGGAAGGGGCAGTTTTATCCGATATTGTTAAGCCTTCTTCGTGATCAGGAAGAAGAGTGCCGCAAACTTGCTTTCAATCTATATGGGGCGGGGTTAACCACAGAGCAAGTGGGCCATATCTTTGGAGATATATACGGAAAAGAATACAGTACAAGTCAGATTAGCCGAATGTTTGATTATGCGCGCAATGACGTACATGCATGGTTGCAACGCCCACTGGAATCATATTATCCCATTGTAATGATTGATGCGTGAATATTCCGGACAAACTAGGCCAGTGATTCCGGTCGAAAGTAGGCCACTATGTAATGAACGGTGAAAGGGCAAAAATAGGTTTTTTATTCTTTGGATTTCTTTCTTAGAGATTCTCCTTTTAGTTCAATTTTATGGGCTGCACCTGACAATCTGTCCATAATTGCATCGGCCAGGGTAGGTTCATTCAGATATTGATACCAGGATTTTAAAGGAAGTTGCGAAGTGATGATGGTAGACCTTTTCCCGTACCGGTCTTCGAGTAGTTGTAGACTCCGGATCATTCTGACCCCCAATTCCGGAGCAAACCAGACCAGTTATTCCGGGGCAAAGGATCATTGAAGATTATCTGATCATAGCAATTCGGTGTAGTCAAGAACTATTGGAAAGTTTGCATAGTTGGATAAAGGCAGTGAACTTTTACAGAATTGCTGATACTGTGGTGTTTGGTTGAGTGGCAAAAGGTTCAATAGATGGAAGGTTACAGTTCTAAATATTGCTTATATTGACACTCAACCATTGCAGAGCATTACTTCTATGCAATTCAAAACCTCATAGCCTTTTAAAATGCGGAAGAACAGACTGGGATTGGCCAGAATTTTCTGATAATTTACTGCTTGGCGAAGTTTATTTGTAAAATTATTGTCAAAACAACAGTTCTTATCGTAAAATAGAAGTAGGTAAACGCTGTTTATATTGTTAGTTATCGTAAAAATTGTGCGGGTTACCGTAAAAAGCGGATGTATTAGCGTAAAATCATAGCAGTAAAAGACTGTATTATTGTATATTTCTGATCAACGGATTGCAATTAGACAGAACTTATGGTTTTAACTGCTCCCGAAATGAATATTACTCATCAAAACGAATAATCTAATTGACCGAGTTTGGTAATCCCTTCTGTTTATAATCTGAAAACAACACTATCTGCACAATCTTAATTCCGTTCTTAATTCTAAATGCTGAATTACTTGTCAAATAGGTTAACCAAACCCTGATTTGGAGTTTTTAAGGTTGGATAGGAGTAGTATTCAGAGTTTAAGAATCAGATTTCTTTGAACCAATGTTCTGCTGGTTTTCATAAATAGCATAAATTAGCTGTTTAATCCCTTAAAGGGCTATCAGTATTTAAAGAAAAGATGAAAGAACCGGACTGAGAAACCGTTGATAAGGCAATCAGACTAAAGATATGGAAGACAGATTAGACCTTGCTTCACCCGACCTGGTGAACGAAAACTTTGAAAAACTTGCTGCACTTTTTCCTAACTGTGTAACTGAAAGTGCCAAAGGCAAAGCCATTGATTTTGACTTGCTTAAGCAAGAACTTAATCATACAGTTGTAGAAGGGACTAAAGAACGATACCGCCTTAAATGGCCCGGAAAGCGGGAAGCCATTGTAACAGCCAATTTGCCTACCAATAAGACGTTGAGGCCGGTGAGAGAAGATTCCGTTAACTTCGATAGTACCGAAAACTTGTACATCGAAGGCGACAACCTTGAAGTACTTAAACTCCTGCAGGAAAGCTACCTGGGAAAGATAAAGATGATTTACATTGATCCACCTTACAATACAGGGAAGGATTTTGTGTATAAGGACAACTTGAATAAAGATGCTGCTGTTGAGTTATTTGAGAGCGGGCAGAAGGATGATTACAATCAACGACTTGTTGTAAATCCCGATTCTTCAGGTCGTTATCATTCTGACTGGCTAAGCATGATGTACCCTCGCTTGAAATTAGCAAGAAATTTGCTAAAGGAGAATGGCCTAATTTTTATTTCTATAGACGAAAATGAGTCACACAATTTAAAAAAACTGTGTGATGAAATTTTCGGTGAAAGTAATTTTTTAACAGAAATTGTTTGGAAGAATAAAACAGGAGGGGGTGCAAAATCTATTGGTTGGATTGGATTACATGAATACATTTTATGTTATGCAAAAAATTTGTCAAAAGTCGAGGATATTTCCATCCCATATTCTGAGAAGACTGCATCAATGTACAATAAAAAAGATGAAAATTATGAACTCAGAGGGCCTTATGCAACTTGGCCATTGGATACCACTAGTATGGGTGATAGGCCCAATTTGAGATTCCCGATTTTAAAAGATGGAATTGAAATTTGGCCAGAGAAACAATGGCTTTGGTCTAAAGAAAGAGTTGAAATTGCTCAAAAAAACAATCAACTCTTGTTTAACAAACAAAAGGATGGTTCTTTTAAAGTTAGATTCAAAGGATACTTGAAAGATGAAAATGGGTATATGCGCAGAGGGACTCCTCTTTCCATATTTGATGGTCCTTACACTCAAGAGGGATCTAGGGATTTTCAAGAGCTACTTCCGAAATCAATATTCCCCTTTCCGAAACCTGTTAGATTACTTACTCAGTTATTTAGCATTAGAACTAATGATGAAAAGCCAAAGGGAGATATCTATTTAGATTTTTTTGCAGGCTCAGCGACAAGTGCTCATGCATTAATGATGAATAATGCAGAGGATAGTGAAATGAGACAATTCATTTTAGTTCAACTTCCCGAAAAAACGGAAGAAAATAGTGATGCATATAGATCAGGCTACAAAACCATTTCTGAAATTGGTAAAGCACGTATCAGGAAAGCTGCCAAGCAAATAATAGACAATCTATTATCATCGGTTAATGAAAAGAAGGCAGAACTGGAAAAGTTGACACAAGGAAAACTACCCATGGAAGGAGACCCCAAAGTAGAGACCTTAAAAGCAGAGATTTACAAGTTACAATCTGCCTTAAATAACCTGGACACCGGTTTCCGGGTGTATCGGCTTGATTCCAGCAATATGCAGGATGTGTATTACAAACCCCAGGATTACAATCAAAAAGCCTTGGACCTTTTTGCCGATAATGTTAAGCCGGATAGAACGGCCGATGATTTATTGGCCCAGGTTATGCTGGATTGGGGTTTGCCACTCTCGCTAAAGATTGAGCAAGCAACTATTATCGGCAAGCAGGTATTTAAAGTGGCAGAAAACTCACTTTATGCTTGTTTTGACATCGGAATAGATGAAGAATTTGCCCACGCTATTGCCAGTGATGCTCCTTTGCGTATTGTTTTCAGAGATAATGGCTTTAAAGACGATACAGCAAAAGTGAATGTAAAGCAGCTATTGAAGCAACTTAGTCCGGAGACAGAAATGAAAGTGATATAAAATGGCACTTCCGGTAAATCATCCACTTGCCACATTAAGTAACCAGGTTAGTGTCCAAGTAAGTACCCAGGCTATTGATATAATATTCAGCACATTAGATGATGTTATAGATTATAGTAACCAAGCTGGTAACCAAGTAAGTAACCAAGTTAATGACCAACTAAGTGACCAAGTAATCAGGATTCTAAAGGAGGAGATATGTGAAAACGTGGTAGAAATACTAAATATGATAAGGAAAGGGCCAAAGACAAGTAAAGAAATACTTCAAACTATTGGCCTATCCAAACATTCAACAAATCGGAAACGACATATTGACCCTTTGAAGGAAATAGGATGGTCTGGATTTGCCATTCCTGAAAACCTCAATGACAGGAATCAAAAGTACAGGATAACAGCATCTGGTTTTAAAGTATCGAATTTGATCAAACAGGCATGAAACTACAATTTAAAGAACAAGACTTCCAGATACAGGCCGTGAAAGCCGTTGTTGATTGTTTTGACGGGCAACCACTCAAAACAAACCGGTTTACGCTGGAGCGAAGCAAAGAACTTATCCGGAAGGCAAAGCAAGCATCAACAGGCGCAATAACCATTGAATACGATATTGAAGAGGAAATAGGTTACAGGAATAGTTTATTACAAATAACCGAAGATCATGTTCTTTCAAATATTCGCAAAGTCCAGAAGGATAACGATTTGCGTGAAAGCCAGCAGATTGAACGGCCAAATGGGGTAAAACTGGGATATAACCTTACCATTGAGATGGAAACAGGCACTGGTAAAACCTATACCTATATCCGGACAATGTATGAACTGCATAAACGATATGGCTGGAGTAAGTTCATCGTAATCGTGCCGAGCATTGCCATACGCGAAGGTGTATTTAAATCATTTCAGGTTACCCAGGATCATTTTCAGGAATTATACGGGCATAAGATTAATCCTTTTATATACAATTCCGGCAGACCACAGGATATTGAAAACTTTGCCTCAGACAGCAGGATCAGTGTAATGATCATCAATACCCAGGCATTTAATGCCAGCGGCGCAGATGCACGGAGAATCTACCAGGAGCTTGATCAATTCGGCACCAGAAAGCCTATAGACATTATTGCTCAAACCAATCCTATACTGATTATTGATGAGCCACAATCAGTGGATGGTGAAAAGACATTGAAGAATATGCAGGACTTCAATCCTTTGTTAACCTTGCGTTACTCTGCTACCCACAAAGTTGAATATAACAAGGTTTTTCGTTTGGATGCGCTGGATGCTTATAATAAACGATTGGTAAAGAAAATACAGGTTAAAGGGATTAATCTGAAAGGCTCAACCGGAACCACGGGGTATTTGTATCTTGAACAGATCAGCCTGAGTACTACAAAACCGCCCTATGCAGTTGTTGAGTTTGAGAAGCGAGTCGGTGAGGGAGTAAAGAAAGTACGTCAGAAATTGGCTGAAAGTGCAAATCTTTACGAGTTATCAGGCAATATCCCGGCTTATAAAAATCAAACAATTACAGAAATAAACGGCTACCAGAATAAGATTGTTGTAGCAGGGCAGGATATTTATCCGGGTGATATTCTCAATGATAAAGATGAAAATGCCTTCCGCAGGGTACAGATACGTGAAACCATCATGTCGCACCTGAAAAAGGAAAAACAGCTTTTTGAAAAGGGTATTAAGGTACTTTCCTTGTTTTTCATTGATTCGGTGGAGAAATACCGTGTATATGATGAAACAGGTGAACAGGCCCTTGGTGAATATGCCAGAATCTTTGAAGAAGAGTATAATAGTGTAAGAAATGATTTTCTTGACCTGTTCCAGCAGGAGTACAATGACTTTTTGAAAGATTCAGATCCCGGAAAAGTTCATAAGGGATATATGCCTACGAATTATGGGGAATATCTGAAACGGGATGAAGCCCATAGAGTTCATGAAGGATATTTTTCCATTGATAAGAAAAACAAACTGGTTGATCCTTCTGTAAAACGAGGCAGTGAAGACTCTGATGATATTTCGGCCTTTGACCTTATTATGAAGGATAAGGAGCGATTGCTGAGTTTTGAGGAACCCACCAGGTTTATTTTCTCGCACTCCGCCTTGAAAGAGGGCTGGGATAACCCCAATGTATTCCAGATATGTGCATTAAAAAATGCAGACGGAGGAAGCCAGACACGAAGAAGACAGGAAGTTGGCCGTGGTATGCGGCTATGCGTAAACAAGAACGGAAACCGGCTTGATTTTGAATCAGTAGGCGATCAGGTTCATGAAATAAATAAACTCACTGTAGTTGCTTCGGAAAGCTATGAAACCTTTGCCAGGGGGTTGCAGAGTGAAATTGCTGCGACTCTCAAAGACAGACCACAAAAGGCAGAAGTAGAATATTTTGTTGGAAAATTAGTGACCAATGAAAAAGACGAAGAGCATCGGCTTACTGAAGAGGATGCTAAAAAACTCAATAAACTGCTTTATATGAATGATGTTATTGACGAAAATGACAAGATAACCACCGAAGGAAGGGAACTTATTGAACAAAACAAAATGCCTTTGCCAGAGCACCTTGAACCATACAGGGAATCAATTGGTAAAATACTAAAGGCCATATATACCGGTGAAGTATTCAAACCGGAAGATGAAAGGCAAACAATTGTGCTGAATCCAAACAAGAATTTCAAAAAGAAGGAATTTCAGGAACTTTGGGAGAAAATAAACCTGAAAACCATTTACGAAGTAAAGTTTGACACAGACAAGCTGATCAATGACAGTAAAATCCGTATCAATGCCCAGCTAAACATTGGAGACAGGGTCTATGAAGTGAAAACAGGGGAATTACAGGAAGGCACAAAGGAACAGATGGAAGAAGGGGTATTGGTCAAAGAATCGGAACGTCAATACCTTAAGTTGAAAAACGATCTTTACACCAATGCCGTTTATGATATTGTTGGAGAAATTGAAGTACTGACTAATCTGACCCGGAATACCATTGTTGCAATTCTACAAGCGATTAAAGAAGAAAAGTTCTTGTTACTGAGGAAAAATCCGGAAGAGTTTATTGCCAAATGCAGTAAGCTGATTAATGAAGTAAAGGCAAGCCTGATCATCAATAACATTGTCTATCACAAAATTGAAGAGAGGCATGACGCCAAAACAGTTTTCTCGAACGATAAATTTGCTCTTCGTAATACCGACCTCTTAAAGAAGCACATCTACGATTACCTTACTTCTGATTCAAAAATTGAATCTGATTTCGCGAAAGCACTTGAAAACAGTGTTGAGGTAGTTGTTTATGCTAAACTGCCCAAGAGCTTTTACATATCCACCCCCGTTGCAAACTACAGTCCGGACTGGGCCATTGTGTTTGATAAAGAAAAGGTCCGCCACATATATTTTGTAACAGAAACAAAAGGTTCCGATTCGGATATGGATTTAAGGGAAATAGAGAAACTTAAAATCCATTGCGCAACAGAGCATTTTAAGGAGATAAGTGGCAATGAGGTGAGGTTTGAGAAGGTAAGTAGTTTTTCAAGATTAATCGAAATAGTACAACCATTATGACCAAAATTGAGAAAATTTTAAGAATCCCGATCAAGGATGCATTTAAATACGAAGATAAGAATCTGACTCCCTGGCTATGTGAAAATATAGATGCATTAGGTGAGGCTATTGGAATTGAGCTATCGAATGCTGAACGGGAACAATCAACCGGTAACTTTAGCCTTGATATAAAAGCTCAGACTGCATCTGGTGATATCGTTGTGATTGAAAATCAATTCGGGGCCAGCAATCATGACCATCTAGGCAAGTTAATAACCTATTTAACTTCATTCGAAGCTAAAATTGCAATCTGGATTGTTGAAACACCTAAACAAGAGCATATAAATGCAATTGCCTGGTTGAATGAAGGTGATAATGGTTGCGATTTTTTCTTGATAAAATTACAAGCCATTAAGATTGGTGAAAGTAATCCCGCACCCCTGCTAACTGTAATCTCTGGCCCGAGCGAAGAATCCAAACAAATTGGGAAAATTAAAAAGGAGCATTCAAAACAAGATGATTTAAGAAAAGCATTCTGGGATCAATTATTGGCATTGTCCATTAAGCAGAATTTGAAATTATTCTCATTAATTACTGCATCAGGGCGGGATGCATGGATTGGGGCTACTGCCGGAGTTAAAGGCCTTACCTATGTTTATTGGGTAAATCAATTTTCAACCAGGATTGAACTTAGAATTGATAGGGGCAAAGGGCAGGATGTAGAGAATTTGAACATACTTAATAAGTTGAAGATAAATCAACTAGTGATAGAAGAATCGTTTGGGTCTGAATTAAATTGGGCAGACCTTGAAGGATATAGGGTGTGTAGCATCAGAAAAGACTTCAATGATGGAGGATACAAAAGTCCCGTAGAGCAATGGGGAGAGATTATAGATAACATTGTATCAGCTATGGTTAGACTAATAAATGCGACGCAGAATTTTGTTAGCAACCTAAAAATCTAATGAAGCTAATAGATAACATAAATACCCGTCTTGGAGATGATCTAAAACAAAGCATTCGAAAGGGAAGCAAATTGTGCATTGCCGCCTCATCCTTTTCTATTTATGCATTCGAAGCCCTTAAGAAGGAATTAGAAAAGATTGATGAACTGAGATTTGTTTTCAGTTCTCCAACTTTCATTGAAGAAAACTTTACTAAACATACCCGACTGTTTTATATCCCTCACATTTATAAGGAATCTGAACTATGTGGGGGTGAATTTGAGCTTAGATTAAAGAATCAGCTTAACCAAAGAGCTATTGCCAGAGAGTGCTCCAGGTGGGTAAAAGAGAAGGTTGTTTTTAAATCGAATAAGCACCAGAACCTGCCAATCAATGGAATGATTCATGTTAAGAATTGGAATCAGGAGGAATTTGCATATTCAAATCTGAGTAGTTTTACAACATCAGACCTAGGGATTACCCAAAAAAAAGGATTTCCAACCCTTATACAGAAATCTGACTACCCCGATAGTAAAGCGTTTCTTGAATGGTTCAATCAGATTTGGGAAAATGAGGAAGACCTACAGGATGTAACCCACAAAGTGCAGGATTACTTTGAGAGTGCCTACAATGAGAATAGTCCTGAGTTTATCTATTTCATTACTCTTTACAATATCTTCAATGACTTCCTGGAAGATATATCCATGGATAACCTGCCTAATGACCAGATAGGATTCAAAGAAACGCTGATCTGGAGTAAGCTCTACAACTTTCAAAAGGATGCTGTTATTGGAGCCATTAATAAGTTGGAAAAATACAAAGGCTGCATATTGGCTGATAGTGTGGGATTAGGCAAAACCTTTTCAGCACTTGGTGTAATCAAGTACTATGAAATGAGGAACAAAGATATTTTGGTTCTTTGTCCGAAAAAACTCGAAGCAAACTGGAATACATATCGACACAACGATAAGAACAATATTTTATCAGGCGATCGTTTTCGCTATGATGTATTATTCCATACAGACCTTACCCGAAGTCGAGGTATGAGTAATGGCCGCAATCTTGAAACAGTGAATTGGGGTAATTATGGTCTTATTGTTATTGATGAATCGCATAATTTCAGGAATAACAATCCCAATTCCGGAAAGGAAAACAGATACCAAAGTCTGATGAGGAAGGTTATTCAGGAAGGTATTGAAACTAAAGTACTCATGCTTTCAGCAACACCAGTAAACAATCGATTTAATGACTTAAGGAACCAATTAGCTTTGGCCTATGAAGGTGATCCTACAATAATTGATAGTAAATTAGATACCGATAAAGGAATCGATCTTATTTTCCGGAAAGCACAACAGGCATTTAATGTCTGGAGTAGATACGATGCAGCAGAAAGAACAACGGAAAAGTTGTTGGATATGCTTGATTTTGACTTCTTTGAGATTCTCGATTCTTTAACTATCGCAAGGTCCAGAAAGCACATTACTACTTATTACGATACTACTGCTATCGGAAAATTTCCTGAGCGTAATAAACCGGTTTCAATTCAAAGTCCTTTAACGAAAAACGGAGAAGTTACATATGTTGACATTGCCGAGAAATTGACATTGTTGAATTTGTCTATATACTCCCCTCTAAACTACATTCTTCAAAGCAAAATCGGGCTGTATGCCGATCTTTACGATAAAACAGTCAAGTCAGGAAGGCTAACTCAATTAGACCGTGAGAGAAGCCTCCAGGTACTCATGAGGATCAATTTGCTAAAACGTTTGGAAAGCTCGGTGGATTCATTCAGGCTCACACTTGAGGGCATTATTACCCAAATTGAACAAGCTCTAAAAACTATCGCCAGGGGAGGAACAGGGGAATATGATGGTATTCAGGCAAAACTTGATGATGAAGAGTTTGATTGGGAGGCTGATTGGGGAGATGAAGAAAATGTAATTGGTAGAAAAGTAAAAGTCTATATCGCTGATATGGATACCACACGGTGGAAGGAGGATCTAAGTGAAGATTTGTTGATACTCAATAAATTATGGAGTGATATTGTTGATGTCAGGGGTGAGAATGATTACAAACTTCAACAACTTATCTCATTGTTGGACAATAAGATAAACCAGCCCTTCAACAATGGGAATCAAAAGGCACTTGTTTTTACTGCCTTTGCGGATACCGCTAATTACCTGTATGAAAACATTCAGGGACATATAAAGGAAAAATATAGCATTCACACGGCAGTTATTACCGGTTCCCGGAAAAGCAGTAATGTAAAAAGTATTCCGGCTGACTTAAATCCTTTGCTTACCTGTTTTTCACCACTGTCAAAGGACAAAGAACTGGTGTATCCCGGATTGAATGACTCGATAGAATTATTGATAGCGACTGATTGTATTTCAGAGGGCCAGAATTTACAGGATTGTGATTTTCTGGTAAACTATGATATTCACTGGAATCCGGTAAGGATTATTCAGCGTTTTGGCCGTATTGACCGAATAGGCTCAAAGAACTCAAGTATTACATTGGTTAACTTTTGGCCGGATGTTACACTTGATGCATATATTAATTTAAAGCAACGTGTTGAAAGCCGGATGTTAATCAGTAACATGGCCAGCACCGGAGATGATAATATTCTGAATGCAAATGAAAAGGATCTGGAATATCGAAAGATTCAGCTTCGGAAACTGCAGGAAGAAGTCATTGACCTGGAAGATCTGAGAGAAGGGGTTAGTATTACAGACCTGGGTCTTAATGATTTTCGTGTTGACCTTTCAAATTTTATTAAGTCTTATGGCGGACTTACTCATATTCCGGAAGGATTACATACAGTGGTTCAGTCAACCGAAGATTTACAATCAGGAGTAGTTTTTATTTTAAAAAACATAAACTCAGGCATCAATATCAATAAATTAAATCGTCTTCATCCTTTTTATCTTGTTTACATTAAAAATTCCGGAGAACTCTACCTGAATCATGTTGAATCCAAGAAGATTTTAGATGCTGTGCGTTTGCTTTGTAAGGGTAAAAGTGAACCAATGATTGAGCTGTGCAAAGAGTTAGCCTTTGAAACTGACGATTATCACCGGATGGACTCATATTCATCATTGTTGAAGCAGAGTATTGGTTCAATCCTTCGCACTGAAGAGGAAAAGGAAGTCCTGAGTCTCTTCAAGGCAGGAGGGACAACTGCGCTTCAGGAAAAACTTAAAGGCATTGAAGACTTTAAGCTAATTTCGTTCTTAATAGTGCGGTGAATGGACATATTTGATATACCCGCTTCTGCCAGAGTAGGCAAGGTAATTCCAAAGAATGCCTTTGAATCATATTCCAATGTGAAGCAGAAAAAATTGTTAACCAATCTTGTTGCCCGTATCAGTTGGTTATACAAGCTATCGCCGCAAACTTTAAATCTGAAAGCGGATGAAATCAAGGAAATTCAAATTTTCAAGGTTGAACTGAAAATTAAAGAGGAGATACCTTTACTTCTGGAACTCATTGACAAAGCGATTCCTTACAATATTATTTTCATCATCGAAAAAGACACAGAAATATACTTGTCAACATCGGTTAAGCATCCCCACCCATTAAATGAAAACAATTCAGTCATTGATTGGAGATTCAGGACTGATTGGTTTCAGTCAAATGAGAATAAATACTCGTTAAATCTAAAAAGAAACCTTGATGCAGTATATCATGATTTTTGCAATCAACTTTCCGGAGCCCCAAAGATGGCAAATAAGTCATTGAGGGACTTGGTTGAGTATAAGCAACAGCTTTATACACTTGAAAAAGAAATTGAAAAACTAAAGGCTAGTATTGCCAATTGTAAGCAGTTTAACAGGAAGGTTGAGCTGAATTTAAGGTTAAATTCAGTTCGTGATCAATTGGAATCCTTGATAAAAAGCCCAATAATGAAATAACAATT
This sequence comes from Lentimicrobium saccharophilum, assembly GCF_001192835.1. Classification (NCBI taxonomy): domain Bacteria; kingdom Pseudomonadati; phylum Bacteroidota; class Bacteroidia; order Bacteroidales; family Lentimicrobiaceae; genus Lentimicrobium; species Lentimicrobium saccharophilum. The sequence goes on along the minus strand of NZ_DF968182.1, from coordinate 2,742,448 downwards.
TCAATAAGAGTTTCAATAATTCATAAATCCAATTGGCAAGGCAGTTAGTTGCTATTTCTTTAAGGATCAGTTGCCACTTTTTCAACGGCAAATGGGTTCTTGTATTTTTTCTTTTTTTACTTTTCTTTTTCCGGTTCTTTTTCATGGGTTCTCACGCTTTAAGAAATTCGCGTGAGCCGCTTTAAAAGTACAGTTGAAATTAACTTTTCCAAAGGACAAAACTCAAAATCCTTACTGGCGTAGGAATACAGAAGGTTTTATTTTTTTAAAGTTAAACACGATAGCCTTTTGAATAAAAAATTGTCGATAATATAACAAACCTAGGATCCTGGATCAAACTTAAAGTGAATAAGCACATATTTTGATTTGATTCTATTATTTGATCAGGAATAACTACTTTTAAATGCCTGTAAAAAAGTGCTTATGGAAACTTTCCATTCGATTTATAAGAAGTTATTTAATAGTGGAAGTTGGAAGTATTACCACAATATGAACTTTGATCAGTTCCCATTTTCCGATGAAGCAATTGCAAATCGATTCGTTAATAATTATTTCAATACTGGGAATAAATTTGCAGTAATTGATCCAACTCTTAATTACGATAGATTTAAGAATATTCATACACTTTCAACTTTTTTCCTTGGATTATTTCTTAAAGAAATTGTTCTAGAGACTCAAACCCATAAACCTAAATTTGAATACTTTTGGTATCTGTGTTGCTTATACCATGATTATGGGTACTATATTGAAAATGACAAAAATAGATTTCCACCTGATGAATATTCACTTAGTAGATTAAAATCTAATCTCAAGATCACTAATAACGGTTTACATGATTTTCAAGAAGACCCTCACAGTTCTTGCGTTGTTAAAAATTATTTCAATTATTGCAGGAAGAAACGCCATTTTCTAAATCATGGGATTATTGGAGGCCTTCTACTTTATGATCGGTTGATAAAAAACCTCAACAAAGCTATAAGGGCAGCTAAATCTAATGCGAAATCAGATAATTTGCCATTTGATAAAACAGACTTTTCTTACAAGGGGCTGCACTGGTCTTCAGACCATATTGATTGGTATAAACACATTGCAAGTATCATTATAGCCCATAACATTTGGTTTTGTACTGAAGAGGAGGATCTAGAATTATATACGAGAAGCGGTTTGATAGATTTAATAATCATAAACCACCATGAAAAAAGGTTGAAAAAAAAAGAACATGGGTTATTATTCCTTTTATGTCTAGCAGATACGATTGAACCTTCCAAGCATTTTTCTCAATTGCAACCCTTATGTGTGTTTGACAAAATGAGGATCGATTATGATCACATTAAGCAGATTATCATTTTAGAAATAATCGACAATTGTCTTGATTATGATGGATGGTTTAAAAAGATCGAGTCTTTAGAGAAATGGATGGCGGTTGAAGTTACTATTGATGGCGCAAGAATTAAGATAGAGATACACGAATAGTTAAAATTGAATTAACTTGGTTTCGGTTTAACATCTAATAATCTAATCACTGCTGACAAATTGCCATAAATGGTATTAAGTCATGCGAATCAAGGGTTGAAGTTAAATTAGTAAGCAGTTGTTAACAATCTGATTGTTAACAAGTTATGAATAATATATTTTATTAATAACCTGAGAATCAGTATCTTAGTGGAATATACCACTACACCACTTAAGATATGATATCTCAGGTTAAGGCAGACAAATTAATCAAAATTTACTTTCAAGTTTGCGAAAAGTACGAGAATGAACTAAAATTTTCTTGTATGCGGTTTAGCAACAATGATGAACCAGCGTTTTCAGATCAGGAAATTATGACCATTTATTTGTTTTGTGTCAATCAGGAACAGCGAGTGAAGATCAAGCAGATCCATTCATTTGCCAATGATTATTTGCGTTCCTGGTTTCCAAAGTTGCCTTCCTACACCGCATTTAATAACCGTTTAAATAGGCTTTCTGAAGCTTTCAAGCTATTCGCTGGCTCTTTGTTGGCGGAGTATAAACCAGTTACATGCTCAGACAATGAAAGTGTATTGGATTCTCTTCCAATAATTACATGTTCTGGTAAACGCGTTGGTAAAGTAGCTCGTGAAATCACTGATAAAGGTTATTGTTCTACAAAAGCCATGTACTACTTTGGTTTGAAACTTCACGCACTGGCTTTTAAACATCCTAAAAAATTACCTTACCCGGAACAACTTCTTGTTACTGCTGCATCTGAGAATGATCTGAATGTTTTTAAAAATGCATGGGAGAATATCGAAAACCGAACTTTTTATGGAGATAAAATCTACCATAACGTTGACTATTTCAACAACCTGGCTAATTCAAAGAACTCGTTGATGCTTACTCCAATTAAGGGAGTGCAAAATCAATCAAACTGGGAAAAGAATTTTGATAGAGCTTATAATGATTTGTTTTCCAAAGCCGTATCCACAATCAGGCAACCTATAGAGGCTTTATTTAACTGGCTCATCGAAAAAACTGACTTTCAAAGGGCTTCTAAAACTCGTTCAACTGCCGGATTATTGGTTCATGTTTTCGGAAAAATCTCCGCAGCATTCATTTCTTTAATATTTTAACCCTTGATTCGCATAAGTCACATTACTCTAGTCGCTAGTATCAATTCCGTCCGAAAGGTTACAGGATGGAATCAAAGTTTGGTTGATCCGGTTGCCCCCAACAGCTCCATGCAGGATTCTGATATCTTCTTATCAAATCTTTAGACAAATTGTCAAGATCCATGAACAATGTTCGATAACTAACTCCCAAACAGTTTAATTCTTCAATGATATTTGATTTTGTCTCTTTAGGAATGATGTATCTGGATAAATGCTTATCGTTAGTAAGTTTTGAGATGATATCATTTTCCTCTGATGGTACAGGATGAATTGTAAAAGCACTCTGTTGGGTATTCATTCTTGAAAATTTTAGCGTTGGATAAAACGCTAACGGTAAATTGGGCGGCGTAGTAATCTCTAGGCTTTCTTTTAATTTGATTTTATTTTCTATTAAGGGGGCATCTGAAAGATATTTCAGATATTTATGACTTTGCTGGGGATATCCATCAATTTCCGACAGCTTATTTAGTTCCTGGGGAAAGATAGACCAAAGCTCGCCATCCTCAGATGGATTGTCAATGACTGCAAAGAATAGTGCTACAAGAATGCTTTCGGACCAATCTAAAAGCCTTGTTGGAGTTCCAAAGTGTTGCATTAAAATCAACCATTCCAGATTGTTATCGTTGGCTGGTAAAGCAGAATATAAGGCAGGGGCAATTCGTTTGAAGTCATAAACAAACTGAAACTCTGTATCGGGTGAGATTGCTTGGTGCCCCTGGCTGTAAAATTCATCTCTGAAAATTCGGGGTTTCAAATTGTTATAGGCCCTGGAATGTCCTCGGTACCAATTATATTTAAAAGTTTTTCCGACCTTAACTGCATCTTCAATTTTACAGATTCTCATCACCTTTAAACCTAATAATGAACGAAGAGTGTAGAAACGATACTACACTCTTCGTTTGAATAAATTATTAATGTGAGCCTAATTATTTAGAATGAGGACTTCTCGTTAGGTGAGATCTGTTCCCTGATCTTGTTGAATTAAGATCATAAGGTGATTTCTCTCTTGATCCACCTGTGTGTCCAGGTTTACCTGACAATCCACCATATCGACCAACATCATATGGTGTAGGTTTGTTTAATTGATTTTTGTCCTTGCTCATTGTATAAGGGTTTTAAACATTCATTCTAGATAAAAATTCCAGAAAGAATTAGTCAGAATTTCGTCACCGGTTTTAACTCGGAAAATGGATTTAGAAATATCCTCGACTAAAGTAAGATATTCTTCATTAGGTTCTGGTAATTTTTCAACTTTAAAACTCATTTTATTTAATAAAATTGTTTCGATTAGTCTGGAACAGTCCTCAATAGTTCTTACAACAAGTACGCCATTTGCAACACCTGTGCGTAAACTAACCTGGATACCTAGGGGATGTGTTTCTTTTAATGTTTTTGCACGTTTATTATAAGTTTGTTCTACAGTACTGTATAAAAGATCTTTGAGGTTCTCTATTGGTGCTTTTTCGGGATTTTCTATCCAGTTTCTTAATTCTTGGTTTTCAACTTCCCATGCAAGATTCGGATTAAAAATTTTCAATTGTCTTAATATTATCTCCTGTTCAGAAACAGATGGATTTAATCGGTGCAATTCTTCCAGCAACGAATCAACATATTCCTTATTACCTTCTGGCACAAATGCAATAACTGGCTTTCCTTGAGCAAGGGTTGAAGCAAGTTCTGAGTCTTTACCAAAAGTGTCAGATTCCTGAACAAGATATAGAGTAAGTTTTGCCCTTTTCAACATCAATGCTTCGGATAATCCCTTATCTATCCTATTTTCACAATAAGCCTGGGTAGGGTCAAACCATCTGATATTTAGAGGTTTTAAAATATCAGAATTAAAGATTAGGTTAACCAACTTGCTGATCAGGAGGTATTCATGTTCCAATCGCATTGATGTTGCAACATATACATCCAAATGGTCTGATGTAAGAAAGGACATTTGATTTCTTTTGCCTTGTTCAAGCCACTCCTTTCTTTCTTTTAATAACATTAAGGCTTCTCCATTAGAAGGATCGAATTGAACAATCTCATTTAGCTTATCTTCAATAATATACCCTAATAAGTAAGTCTTGTTTGCAGGGATATTATTGATTTCATTTATTTGTCCATGTCTATTAATATATTTGTCAAGTGAATATGGTCTTGTAAGTTCTAACATTTGCCATAATTCTTCATAATCTGTTGATAGTTTCTTAAGGCTGTAGTTTATAAGTGCGTTGCTTTTAACGTTTGATATTTCTCTCCAATTGTTCGGTATCTCGTAAGACTTAAAAGGTCAAGTGTTGTGTACTTTACGACTTCTTCTGTAGGTCTAAGCGAGCTCTTGACTGCTTGCTGTACTCTGTACCAGTTTAAATAGTTCTGAAGATATTTTGTGGAGACGCCCCAAAACGTTGAGTCAATCCACTTCTTCACTCGATTATGCAAAGAGTTTACGGTTTGTATGTGATAGATGCCATTCTTAACATATTGCTTAAGGTCTGCGCGTAGCACCACCAATGAAAGCTGGTTATCCTTGGCAAAGCCCTTATAGCTTACGTGCCCATCAGCGCATAGGATGGAGTCCTTTTCAATTCGGTTCCCAATGGCGTTCTCGATGTCAGCTTTGCTGATGCGCCCGAGGGTGACCACCTTCATATCCATCGCCCCCTTACGGTCAGACGTCACGATTACAGCCACCTGGTCTTTGGAAACACCTCTTGAAGAGGAGCTACCCCCTCGCTTGCGACCTTTCCTTGTTTGCTGTTCTTTCCCTTTTTCTGACAGCAAAAAGAATGTTTCGTCACTCTCAACAATCCCGTTGAAATCATCCTTCCTTACCTCTTCGAGAGAGGAAAGCACTTTATGACGCCAATCAAAGGCGGTTTTCTTGTTAATGCTCAGAGCAAACTTTATTTTATCCAATGACATGGACTTATGCATCAGTTCAAGGTAATCATTAACAAGCTCTTTCTTATGCAGACCAGCTAGCCATGTGCCCGTGTACTCCGTAAATGTTCGACTGCAAGCTCTGCATTTAAAGCGTTGGCTGCCCTTATCCTTGCCAAATCTGTAAAACCTTAGGCTTCCGCAATGAGGACAGCCAACCTGCTTGTTTATCAGTTGGTTTCTGCGTAATGATAGGTAGTCGGGGGCACTTTCGTTCCCCGTTAATTCTGCAATCAGGTTCGCCTGTTGGTGCGAGGGTAAGGCGCGAATGGCTGATAATATTTCTTGATAGTCCATTAGCAAGTAGTTTGAGCAAAGATAAACAATATTTTCATAATACAACGCTATTCTAAACTACAGCCTTTCTTAAATGCAAATCTCACATTTCCATACCAAAGCAGTCCAAAATAAATGAAGCGATTAATCTTTTCTTCTAATGCTTGGATCGATGGGAATGAGAATATACTGTCCTCTCCTTCCAGTTCTTCAGTTACAAGAAATTGAAAGAAGAAGTCAGCGACTCTATTATAACCTAATAATAATAAAACTTCGTTAAATTGGCTATAACCTAAACCATCTCCGTTTTTGAATAGTGTCAAATTCAATACATGTTCGTCAATGTGATTACATTTTTTACCTACTAATTTTTCAATAAGAGGCTTAACATCTCGGATTGTACACATAATGCTTTTTTATAAAAGTTCGGGTGGATTCAAGCCGGCTCTAGTATTTTGCATAGCTGAAACTTAAATACAATTGCACAATAAATATAGTGCAGAGTTTGGCCATTCTATAAATCTAATATTGTATTTTGTCAACAACCATTTGTTGAAAACATCTTCAACATCAGTTTCAATTGAGTTTGCAGCATACGTTTTCTTTAGAGCACGAATACTAATCCTGATGAATTTGATTTGAATCTGCTATTTCGCATTCCACATTCTCATCGCCTTCCTTTTCTGTTCATCTTGTACTTTAGCATAAATCTGAGTCGTTTCAATCTTTGTATGTCCGAGTAGCTTACTGACTACAGCAATATCGTTACACAGTCCTAAAGTAATAGTAGCGAATGTATGACGTGCGCAATGGAACGAAATGCGTTTATTAATTCCGGCAAGTTTCATAATGCTCTTAAGGTGCCTGTTAGTTACCTGATTGCAATAAACATGGAAAACCGCAAGTTCTGCAAGCGTTTTTGAAGGCATTAGTCTTATTGCTTGTTCAATAAGTGGAATCCTGATTATCCGGTTTGTTTTAAACATCACTTTTTCTATATGACTTTCTTCTCCGAGAAAAAGATGCTTTTGTTTTAGTTCTCTAATATCGGAATACCGTAGTCCGGTATAGCATGAAAAAAGAAAGTACTGGAGTGTCCTTTTCAGTTCGACAGTCATAAACCCTTTGTAGAGCTTTTCCAGCTTACCCAATTCCTCTCTGGTCAGAAACTGCATATTGCCTTCATTTCTTTCAACTCTTATTTTTGCAAAAGGATTAGCCTGAATAATTCCTTGCTCAATAGCCCTGTTAATGAAAACTTTAAGAGTCCTGAACGCTTTATGTATGGTATTAGGATTATTGCCCAATCCAAACAAGTATGATTCATACTCCCGCCAGAAGAAAGGATTAAGCTGTTGAAAAGAGATCTTTTTGCGGAAACCTTTTAGTTTGGTTAACTGCACATTGTAATTTGCTATTGTTCCTTGCGAATATTTTCCACAGTTATTTTTGATATCATGCTCTATGAAAGCGATGAAGTCTGTGTGGTCATATACTTCTCCGCGTAGCATTCTTTCGAAAGCGTCCAGATCAATAGTTTGTTTTTCAATGTTGGCGCGGGCAATGAACTCTTTGGCCCTGCTTAGATACAGGTCAATTGCATCCTGAATTTCGGTGAAGTCGTTACAATTAGCAGAAACTTTCTGGGACTTTTGATTCCAATGTTTTGCCAGGATAGATTTTCCGGTGGTAAAGTACATTTTAACACCATTAATGTTCGCATAGAGATATAACGAACATGTACCGTCTTTTCTGGTTGTTTCGGTACGCTGGATGATTCTGAAGTGAGAAGTGTTCATGGCAACTTAACTTTAAAATTTGTGTAGAAATTTTGTAGAAAAAATTGCCGTAAACATTGAAAAGAACACATTTTAAAGCGCAAGCCAAACGCTTTAAAATCAGGGTTAAAATACAGAAAATGAAGTTTTTCCTTTCATTTTCTGTATTTTTCCAGTGGGCCCACCTGGACTTGAACCAGGGACCACCTGATTATGAGTCAGGTGCTCTAACCGACTGAGCTATAGGCCCTTGCAGGTTAAACGCTGCAATTGTTCCCGATTTGGGATGGCAAATGTACGAAAAATTTAAATATTCCGTATCCTGATTTATTTTTTGTTGTCCGGACCAGCATTCATCAACCTGGTAAATGGTTGCACTGTACGGGAAACAAAGTCAGATTATACTTTGGCCAGATCAACGGTGAAGTGCCGCATAATAGGGGCTTCACCGGTGATTTTCAGTCCTTTGATAATGCTGTTGCGGCGTTCATACACATTGGCGAGGGCGGTGGCCACATAATCCATATGGTTGTTGGTGTAGACCCTTCGCGGGATGGTAAGGCGCAGCAGCTCCAGCGCGGGATAGCGGTTTTCGCGGGTCTCCGGGTCGCGGTCGGCCAGCAGGGCGCCGATTTCCACACCGCGCACGCCACCTTCAAGGTAAAGCTCTACGGCCAGTGTCTGTGCCTGGAACTGTTCCCTGGGCAACTGGGGCAGAAAACGCTTGGCATCCACAAAGATGGCATGTCCGCCGAAGGGCTGCTGCACAGGCACGCCGAAGTCAACCAGCCGCTGACCAAGGTATGCCACCTGGCTGATGCGGGTTTCAAGGTAATCGAAGCAGGTGCCTTCGCGCAGCCCCTGGGCCAGGGCGTTCATATCGCGGCCCGACATCCCGCCGTAAGTGATGTAGCCTTCGAACATAATGTTGAAAACGGAAGCCTTTTCGAAAAGTTCCTTGCTGCGCATGCCGATAAATCCGCCCATATTCACAATGGCGTCTTTCTTGCTGCTCATGGTCATGGCGTCGGCGTAGCTGAACATCTCCAGCACAATTTCGCGTATGGTTTTGCCGGCATAACCTGCCTCGCGGGTCTTGATGAAGTAAGCGTTTTCGGCGAAACGGGCCGAGTCGAAGACCACCATAATTCCGTATTTGTCGGCCAGTTGCCTGACGCCGCGCAGGTTTTCCATAGAAACCGGCTGCCCGCCCGAAGAGTTGCAGGTTACGGTAACCACGATAAACGGAACTTTTTCTTTCGGATGGCTTTTCAGCACGTCTTCCAGTTTGTTCAGGTCAAGATTGCCCTTGAAGGGATGATTGACGGTGGTGTCGAAGGCTTCGGCTATGGTGCAGTCCACCGCTTTGGCCTTGCGGAATTCAATATGTCCCTTGGTGGTGTCGAAGTGGGAGTTGCCGGGAATGATATCACCTGCTTTGACCAGCGCGGAGAAAAGAACATTCTCGGCAGCCCGGCCCTGATGAGTAGGCAGGAAATATTCGAAGCCCAGGATTTCCCTGATGGTGTCTTTCATTTTAAAATACGAAGAGGCGCCGGCATAACTTTCGTCACCCAACATCATTTCGCTCCACTGCCGGTCGCTCATGGCACCGGTGCCCGAGTCGGTAAGCAGGTCGATAAATACCTGCTCGCTTTTAAGCTTGAAAAGGTTGTAATTGGCTTCCCTGATCCATTGTTCGCGTTCCTCGCGGGTGCTGCGGCGGAGGTGCTCCACCATCTTGATTTTATATGATTCTGCAAATGGTAATTCCATGATAATTAATCAATTAAAGTAATAAATAGATGAATTGCGTCAATAAAATGACAGGATAAAAGCAATTAAAACTGATATTCGTCCCGGTTCTTGATGTTGCGGAAGATGGTCTTGGAAGTAAGCCGGAAGAGAGGTTTCTGACGCATAATACTCAGCTTGCTGCGGTCAAAAGTAACGCATTTTTCAGAAATGCAAAATTATTCTGCTTTTTTTTGGAGGCCATCCTGATTTTCCGGCTTGATGGTTTGCTGAAGCGCTGTTTTTCGCTATGGCAGCTCCACAATCAAACCAAAGAATTGTATAAATGTATAAGGCAATTTCGGGGAAAGAATTTAAATCTCTCCGTGCAACTGGTTGAATATATGTGCAACAAACAGTTACACAGAGAACACTGAGGCATCACAGAGTTACACAGAGAAGAATTAAGACCACTGTGACTTCTCTGTGAAATAATTTGATTGCTATGAGCATAAGTTATTCAAAATAAATCATACAGCTTCCGGAATATGATTTACTGATATGTACATATCTGCATACAATAAAAATCAAGCGGGATTTTCGCTTACTGCAGAAGTATTTCCTATCTTGCAACTGCTTTTCACCGGATAAACCCTACTTATGACAAAACAGATCATTTTTACGGTGGCATTGCTGATTACACTCGGCATCTTTGCCTTTACCATCCGAAGGATCTATAAGTTCTTCACACTTACAAAGCCATTCAGCATCAGCAGCTGGGGACAGCGTATCAGCCTGGTGCTGAAAGTCGCCATCGGTCAGACCAAGATCTTCAGGTTTCCTCTGATAGGATTGGTGCATGCCCTGGTTTTCTGGGGTTTTATGGTCATCACCCTGGGAAGCATTGAGATGGTGATTGACGGAATCTCAGGACTTGAAAGGAGCATGGCCTTCACCGGCTGGTTTTACGATGTGGTGATGGCTTCGGGCGATATCATGGCGTATGTGATTATGTTGTCGATGCTGCTTTTCCTGGGTCGCCGGCTGTTCATTTCCGTTCGCCGGTTCTCGGGCATCGAAATGCAGAAAAAGTCGAAACTCGACGCCCTGGCAGCCCTGGGCATTATTTTTATGCTGATGGTTTCCCTGGCGGGGATCAACCTCACGTATGTTCAGATGCATCCGGGCGGATACGAAGGCGCATATCCCCTGAGCGCGGCCCTGGCTCCGGTTTTGTTCGGGCAAGGAAGAGAACTTATTGTACTTCATGAGGTCAGCTGGTGGGTGCATATCCTGCTGATATTCGCGTTTGCCAATATACTGCCTTACTCCAAGCATTTTCATGTATTCACCTCTGTGCCCAATGTGCTGCTGAGCAGGCTGGAGCCGCTGGGACAACTGCCCAATATGGAGAGTGTTACCAATGAGGTAAGGATGATGATGAATCCGGAAACGGCCTTTGCCCCGGCGCCTGAGGGACAAGCCGCCCCGGCCCGTTTCGGTGTGAAGGATGTGGAGGATGTTACCTGGAAAAACTACCTGGATTCCCTGGCCTGCACCGAATGCGGCCGCTGTACTTCCGTATGTCCGGCCAACATTACCGGTAAGAAGCTTTCGCCCCGTAAAATATTCGTGGACCTGCGGGCAAGAATGAAGGAGAAAGGCCCGGGTTTGCTCAAAGACCTGAGTTTTGACGATGGAAAATCCCTGGTGCGCGACTTTATCTCCGCCGAGGAGTTGTGGGCCTGCACTACCTGCAATGCCTGTGCCCAGGAATGTCCCATCAACATCAACCACCCCACGCTGATCGTTGATATGCGGCGCTACCTGGTGATGGAGGAAGCCACCATGCCCCCGTCCATCGCCTCTATGCTGCAGAACATCCAGAACAACGGCGCTCCCTGGCAATACCCTGCCGAGGACAGGATGAAGTGGGCAGACCTGCTTTAATTTGAAAATGAATCAATCTGTAAATATGTAAATGATTAAATACTGCTCCTTGATTCCTGATCCGGGAAAAGGACCGATCAATGTTATTGTTTAAGGATGAATAGTTTACTGAATCAGATGTAGTTCAATTAAATCGTTTAATTATAAAAACACAAGAAAATGGAAAGTAAAGAGAACATTATCAAGTCATTGACTTTTGAGTTTGCCCTTGAAATAATTGATTTTGCAGAAATGCTGGAAAAGATGCAAAAGTATGTGATTGCGAAACAATTGCTTAAATCCGGTACATCCATTGGAGCCAATGTCAGAGAAGCACAGCAGAGTGAAAGCCGGCTGGATTTTATTCATAAGATGAAAATTGCAACCAAAGAAGCCGATGAGACAGCCTATTGGTTGGAATTATGTGCTGCAGCAAAATCATATCCAACGAATACTTCACTTCTTGAGAAAATTGAAATAATAAGGAAAATCCTCTATAAAATTCTATCAACTGCCAGAGAGAACTTAAAGCACGAAATGTTGGAACAAAGAAACAGTAGCCGGAAGAAGTGAAAATTATGCCACGGGCATTTTCACATTTTCATATTTTTTAATTTTCAAATATCCTACAGACAAAGAAAACACAAGAAATAATGAACACAATCAAAGTCCCTTTAATGTCCGATCTCGCTGCGCGGGGCGAAACCCCTGAATACCTTTTCTGGGTTGGCTGTGCAGGCGCTTTTGATGAACGCTATCAGAAAGTAACCCGTGCTTTTGTGCGGCTATTGCATCACGCCGGAATCAGTTATGCCGTGCTGGGCACGGAGGAGACCTGCACGGGCGATCCTGCCCGCAGGGCCGGTGACGAGATGACCTTTCAGATGCAGGCACTGACGGTGATTGAAACGCTGAAGGCCTATAATGTCAAAAGGATCATCACCTGCTGTCCGCATTGTTTCAATATTTTCAAAAATGAATATCCCGACCTGGGTGGACATTACGAGGTCACCCATCATTCGCAGTTTCTCAGGATGCTGGTTGAAGAAGGGAGGATCAAGGCGGACCCGGCGGTTTTCAGCGACAAGACCATTGTATTTCATGATCCCTGTTACCTGGGCAGGGGCAATGGCGAGTATGAATCGCCCAGGGCCGTGATCGCCACCTTGAGGGCACGCACCGCCGAGATGCCCCGGAACCGGAGCAAAGCGCTGTGTTGCGGTGCCGGCGGCGCCCAAATGTTCAAGGAAGCAGAGCCCGGAAACAGGGAGGTGAACACCGAACGCACCGAAGAAGCGCTGGCCACCGGCGCCCGGATAGTGGCCACCGCCTGCCCCTTCTGCATGACCATGCTTTCTGACGGCATTAAGTTCAAAGACAAGCAGGAAGAGGTAAAAAACTACGACATTGCCGAGTTGCTGGCCATGTCGCTGGGGCTCTAAAGCCGGTTGGCTTATCATTATGAAATAGCGGGAAGTAAGAAGTAAGATGTAAGAGTTCACTTGTATTGTTTGCATGCGATACCTGTCTGGCGCAGACGCTTCCGGATATCGCATATATCTTGTTACTTCCTTCAACGCATTTCAAACTCCTTGTTCAGTTTATGACACCCATCGGGATTAAAACGCATATATTCTATTCGTGCATTCGTGGCAATCTTCATTCACCTGTCTGGTACGGTGGGGTCTTTGAGCGGGAAATGTCATGCGGGGATAAAAAGAAGGCCTAACAAGATGGAAGTATGTCCGCACTAATAATCACTCATTCTCAACGGATTACAATTTCTTTGGTTTCAGTACTTTTGGCTTGATCCAAAAGTACCAAAAGATCAAGGCTTCCCAAAAATGGCTGAAAACAGGCGAGCATTTTGGCCGGAAGAAACGAAGGTTGTTACATTCTTTCTCTGCTTAATACCGATGTACAAAAATCACCCGTGCTTCGTCAGACATCTTCGCACACGTTTCTTCTTTAATTCATGCCGCCTGTTTTCTTAACGCCATTTTTGGAAGGCCGGTCCTGTCGCAATTATTTCGTCGCTCCTTAAATAAGTTATAAACAATTGAATGTCAATAAATAAGCATCATTTTTTAGCGACTATTTATGCAGGATTTTGTATCTTTAATGCATAAAAACCTGCAAATTATGCTTGGAAAATCACCCACAAAGAGCCAGAGGGAATTATTTCGTCCGATGCTTGACGATTTTATCAATTTGGATCATGAGCTTGTTCGTTTAGCCAATAAAATTGATTGGGGATATTTTGAGAAAGAATTCTCGGTCTATTATTCTGATCAGGGAGCACCCAGTGTTCCTATCAGGTTAATGGTTGGCTGCTTGCTCTTAAAACACATTTATAATCTTGGAGATGACCGTATTCCTGAGGTTTGGGTTCGTGATGTTTACTTTCAATATTTCTGCGGGGGAGTCTTTTTCGAACATAAATTTCCTTTTGACCCGAGCGATTTCACTCACTTTCGCAATCGTGTGGGAGAAGAAGGAATAGGCAAAATATTTGCATACAGTGTAAAACTGCACGGGCAATCTGTTCACAAGCAATCGAAGTTTTCCTTGTCAGATACAACCGTTCAGGAAAACAATACTACGTTTCCAACAGATGCCAAATTATGCAAGAAAGTTATAGACCAATGCAACAAAATAGCTGAGAAAGAAGATATTGATCAACGGCAACGATACACCAGGGAGAGTAAGCAACTGCTACGCGACACTTACAATGGCAAGCATCCCCGACGAGCCAAAAAGGCAAAAAAGTCAAAAAGACGTCTAAAGACCATTGCCAATACGTTGTTGAGGGAGCTGGGTCGAAAAATGAGCGAGGAACAGCAAGGGAAGTACGCAAAAGAACTGAAACTCTATCATCGTGCTGTCAACCAGCAGAAAAACGACACCGACAAGGTTTACAGCCTTCACAAGCCCTTTACCCGTTGCATAGCCAAAGGCAAACCACATAAGCAATATGAGTTTGGCAACAAAGTAGGGTTGATTACCACTGGCAAAAAAGGGAAGAGGATTATTTTAGCCATCAGTGCATTTTTGGGTAACCCCTTCGATGGCCACACGATTGAGCCTTTGATTAATCAAATGATTAGCAATGACATAAAGCTACCTCAGGAAGTGGTTTATGACCGGGGAGGAAGAGGAAGGTCAGAGATTGAAGGTGTAAAGATCCTGACACCCCATAAACCCAAGGCCAGCGATACAATTGCTCAGAAACATAAGAAACGTAAAAAGTTCAGATCACGGGCAGCTATCGAGCCAATTATCGGACATCTGAAAACAGATTTTCGAATGGGACAGAACTACCTTTTAGGAGAGAAAGGCATACAAATCAATGCTTTGATGGCTGCAACCGCATGGAATCTGAAGAAAATGATGGAAAAACTCAAACTAGAGTTTTTTCGTTTCATTTTTCAAACGCTGGTTGAGCCTCTTTTTTTATTTTTTCCCGCTCGGAAAAATAGTTTTTAAGGAGCGACTATTTCGCTGATTTAGTGAAAAGCCCCCGGTTGGCGCTGACGTCCTCGTTCGTGCATCTAACCATCTCTCCAGGGTCCGCGGCAGGCGTCGGAAGACGTGCACACTCATTACATTCGTGCATTCGTGGCAATCTTCATTCACCTGACTGGTGCGGATGCCCTGTTGGCACGGATGCCCTCCTTCGTGCCCCGCAATCTCTCGTTATCCGGCTTTTGCCGTCTCCCGGGACCAAGCCCGATCCGGAATTTCCCTGGTATCAATACCCTTTTAAACCTGAAAATCCTGTTAATCCTGTCTTTAACAAAAAACAACGATAAATAAGATCAATCATTCCGAAATCCTCAATCTAAAATCTGCAATCCACAATCCCTGTTGGCGCGAACGTCCCCGTTCGTGCATCTAACCATCTCTCCAGGGTCCGCGGCAGGCGTCGGAAGACGTGCACACTCATTACATTCGTGCATTCGTGGCAATTTTCATTCACCTGTCTGGTACGGTGGGGTCTTTGAGCGGGAAATGTCATGCGGGGATAAAAAGAAGGCCTAACAAGATGCAAGTATGTCCGCACTAATAATCACTCATTCTCAACGGATTACAATTTCTTTGGTTTCCGTACTTTTGGCTTGATCCAAAAGTACCAAAAGATCAAGGCTTCCCAAAAATGGCTGAAAACAGGCGAGCATTTTGGCCGGAAGAAACGAAGGTTGTTACATTCTTTCTCTGCTTAATACCGATGTACAAAAATCACCCGTGCATCGCCAGACATCTTCGCACACGTTTCTTCTTTAATTCATGCTGCCTGTTTTCTTAACGCCATTTTTGGAAGGCCGGTCCTGTCTCAATTATTTCACTGATTTAGTGAAAATCCCCCGGTTGGCGCGAACGTCCCCGTCCGTGCTTCTTACCATCTCTCCGGGGTCCGCGGCAGGCGTCGGAAGACGTGCACACTCATTACATTCGTGCATTCGTGGCAATCTTCATTCACCTGTCTGGTACGGTGGGGTCTTTGAGCGGGAAATGTCATGCGGGGATAAAAAGAAGGCCTAACAAGATGCAAGTATGTCCGCACTAATAATCACTCATTCTCAACGGATTACAATTTCTTTGGTTTCCGTACTTTTGGCTTGATCCAAAAGTACCAAAAGATCAAGGCTTCCCAAAAATAGCTGAAAACAGGCGAGCATTTTGGCCGGAAGAAACGAAGGTTGTTACATTCTTTCTCTGCTTAATACCGATGTACAAAAATCACCCGTGCATCGCCAGACATCTTCGCACACGTTTCTTCTTTAATTCATGCTGCCTGTTTTCTTAACGCCATTTTTGGAAGGCCGGTCCTGTCTCAATCATTTCACTGATTTAGTGAAAATCCCCCTGTTGGCGCGAACGTCCCCGTTCGTGCATCTAACCATCTCTCCAGGGTCCGCGGCAGGCATAGGAAGGCGCGTGCACACTCATTAAATTCGTGCATTAGTGGCAATTTTCATTCACCTGACTGGCGCGGATGCCCTGTTGGCACGTATGCCCTCCTTCGTGCCCCGCAATCTCTCGTTATCCGGCTTTTGCCGTCTCCCGGGACCAAACCCGATCCGGAATTTCTCTGGTATCAATACCCTTTTAAACCTGAAAATCCTGTTAATCCTGTTAATCCTGTCTTTAGCAAAAAAAAGCGATAAATAAGAGCAATCATTCCGCAATCCGCAATCCGCAATTCCTTTCCTTCTCACATCAGTTTCTGATACACCTGCCACCAGCGGTCGGGAATTTCGTTGTTGCAGGCGGTTTGGTAATCTTCGTAAGTGCATGGAACGATGTAATGATTGGCATATTTCCGGCGGTTGTCGGCGCCGCAGATTACTTCCATCCACCAGCGGTCGCTTTTGCGGCTTTTCAGAAAAAGGATGCCGTCGCTGAAATCGCTGGTAGGCACGGTATAACGGATGAAAGCATCGCTCTCGCGGGAGGGGATATCCTTTTTCCGGGCATTAAAGCCCTCAAACACATACCAGATCATCTGTGCAAGCAATTGTGCCGTGATTCCCCTGCGGTCGTATGCAGGGTTATATTCGAAAAATCCGATAGAGGAAAGTTTGTCGCTCATGGCGGCATAGCGTGCGATCTGGCATGCCTGATCTCCGGTAAAACCGTTGGGGCCGGCATTGGCATTGCCCGGGGCATCGGCAGCCCTGATAGCGCCCATATCGAAGGAAAGCATATCTGCATTGCGCACCAGCGGCTCGGTCTCTTTCATGTCGGCGGTAAGCAGGCCCAGCCGGTAGCTGTCGAAAAGCAGTTTCTTCATCAGGTCGAGCGCCGGCTGATCGACAAAGTAGGTCTGATACCCGAGGTTGGTGTAGTTGAACAGGTAGTTGGGCCGCTGCATGATGATGCGGCTGAGATAGGTATGAGAATCCAGTTCCGACTGTGTTTCACCAAGATCGAACATCGGATCCACGGCCGCCATATTAATGATCTGCTCCAGCTTCTCATACCCTTTGTACATGGCATACGTCAGGTCCTGGCCTCCACCGATGATGACCGGGAGGATCTTGTTTGCAACAAGGTATGAAACAGCGGAAGATAGCGCATAGTAAGTATCTTCAATGGTAAATCCCTGCCTGATGTTGCCCAGGTCGGCAATACGTGCCGTCCAGGAACCGGGAAACAGCCGGTAAAGCTGTTTTCTCACCTCGTTGGCAGCATCGGCGCAGCCTTCGTTCTTCACCGCGGCCCGATCTTCCACCACGCCTATGATGGCGATGTCAACATCAGCCGCTTCCGGGAAATCAGCATTCTGACGGTAAGCGAGTATTTGTTGTCCGATGCGCGGATGCGAAATGGTTTCGGCACCATCAAACAGCTCATCAGGCAATGGTTCAAAATAGATGGAGATATCCATAATCAACGAGGGGTTTTAAGCGCTCAAACCTATGGATTTTCCCTGGATTTTGCAAATGAGTAGATGCGGTGACAGGCATAAAGCGCTGCACCGGCAATGGCATGCAGGATGCCGGGATGAGTGCCGGGGCTTACTTTTTTCTGAACTTTCCTTTTCCGGGGGTCTTCGGGGCGGCATCCGATTTCGCGGCAATTTCCCTGCACTGTTCCAGTGTAAGAGAAGCGGGATCGGTGCTTTTGGGGATCCTGTAGTTGGATTTGCCGATGGCAATATAGGGCCCGTAGCGGCCGTTGAGCACCTGGACTTCAGGATCTTCTTCGAAAATCCGGATTACGCGCTCTTTTTCTTTTTTGCGCTTTTCTTCTATCAGTTCAACCGCCCGTTCGGCATCAATGGAAGCCGGGTCGTCGGTCTTTGCCAGGGAATAGAAGGCAGATTTATGTTTTACGTAGGGCCCGAACCGGCCGATGGCCACGGTCATTTCCGCATCTTCGTATTCGCCGATGGTTCGTGGGAAATCAAACAGCTTCAAGGCTTCCTGAAGGGCGAGCGATTCAATGCTTTGTCCCTTTTTCAGGCTTGCAAAGCGCGGCTTTTCAGCGTCTTCCGATTCGCCGATCTGCACCATAGGGCCAAAGCGACCGATTTTTACATACACGTTTTTGCCTGATTCAGGATCGGTTCCGAGCAAGCGTTCTCCTTTGACCTTCTCCGATTTCTCAAGGGTCTCTTTCACCTGTTTGGCAAAAGGATAGTAGAATTCCCTGATCATCTGGTTCCAGACTTTCTGTCCCTGCGCGATTTCATCAAATTCCTTTTCCACGCTGGCCGTGAAGTTGTAGTCAAGGATATTTTCAAAATACTGTACCAGAAAAGAGTTTACCAGCGAGCCGATATCGGTAGGAAATAGTTTGTTCTTTTCCTGTCCCGAAGTTTCGGTTTTTACCGATTCACTGATTTTTCCGTTTTTCAGTTTCAGCAGGTCAAAGCTGCGCTGAACTCCGGGCCGGTCTTCCTTTACCACATATTCCCTTTTCTGGATGGTTGAGATGGTCGGAGCATAGGTTGAAGGTCTGCCAATGCCCAGTTCCTCCAGCTTTTTTACCAGGCTGGCCTCAGTATACCTCGGGGGTTGCTGCGAAAATTTCTGCGTGGCCAGCATTTCAATCAGGCTGAGGGGTTGTCCGGTTTTCAGCGGAGGAAGTATCCCCTCTTCCGAATCAGTATTTTCGTCATCCGTCGATTCGAGATAAACCTTCAGGAAGCCGTCGAATCTGATTACTTCACCCTTAGCGACAAATTTTTCCGGCGATTTTGAAATGCTGATGGTCACGGTGGTACGCTCCAGTTCGGCATCACTCATCTGCGAAGCAATGGTGCGTTTCCAGATCAGGTCGTAAAGTTTTTTCTGAGATGCATCGCCCGAAACTTCCCGGTGATTCATATAAGTAGGCCTGATGGCTTCGTGGGCCTCCTGGGCGCCTTTCGATTTGGTGGCGTACTGGCGGGTTTTAACATACTTCTCACCGTATAGCGAAGTTATTTCCTCTTTGGCCATATTGATGGCGAGTGACGACAGGTTTACGGAGTCGGTACGCATATAGGTGATTTTTCCGGCTTCGTAAAGCTGTTGGGCCACCATCATGGTTTTGGCCACGGAGAAACCCAGTTTGCGGCTGGCCTCCTGCTGCAGGGTGGAGGTGGTAAATGGCGGAGCGGGCGATTTTTTTGCCGGGCGGGTTTCGGTATCGGCTACCTGATAGTCTGCTCCCACGCAGGTGTTCAGGAATTCCAGGGCTTCCGGTTTCTCGGGAAAGCGACGGCTGAGTTCGGCAGCAATTTTCGGCTGACCTTCTTCGCCCGGAAGGATAAATGTGGCAGTAACCCGGTAGTTGTATGAACTCTTGAATGATTTGATTTCTTCCTCCCTCTCCACGATCAGCCTGACCGCTACCGACTGCACCCTGCCGGCTGAAAGCGCGGGTTTTACTTTCCTCCACAGCACCGGTGAGATTTCAAATCCTACCAGACGGTCGAGCACCCGGCGCGCCTGCTGCGCATCCACCAGGTTTTTATCGATGCCCCTTGGATTTTGTATGGCTTCGGTGATGGCACTTTTGGTGATTTCATGAAATACAATCCGCCTGGTTTTTGATTTATCCAGCCCGAGGGCTTCGGTAAGGTGCCACGAAATGGCTTCCCCTTCACGGTCTTCATCGGAAGCAAGCCAGACAATTTCAGCCTCGGAAGCCAGTTTTTTCAACTCCTTCACTAGCTTAACCTTGTCGCCGGAAATTTCATATTTGGGCTTAAAATCGTGTTCAATGTCTACTCCGAGTTGCTTCTTTGAAAGGTCGCGTACATGGCCGAAACTCGACTTAACAGTGAAATCCTTACCAAGGAAGCCTTCAATGGTTTTTGCTTTTGCAGGGGATTCTACGATCACCAGGTTTTTGATCATATTGACAAATGCTGATTAATAATCAATGTTTTAAAAACGGGCACAAAGTAACGCAATAAAAAGATACCACACTTTTAGAACACCAAGAATAATTTATAACAAGGTAAAAATGAGGCTGTTCAAATAATGTGTATTTTTGCCGCCCGGTGCAGGGAAGCAGCGGTTGTTTTCATTAAAATTTTATTGTGGATCAGAAACGTAAGCTTTATATAGAGACCTATGGCTGTCAGATGAATTTTTCTGATACCCAGATTGTGGGTTCCATCATGACCGATCATGACTTTGAAACCACCGGCAACATTGCGGAGGCCGATCTTATCTTCGTGAATACCTGCTCAATAAGGGACAATGCAGAAAAGCGCGTGAGGGCCCGCCTGCAGGAGTTCAAGCGGTACAAAAAGCAGAAACCCGGTCTGATTATCGGCGTACTGGGTTGTATGGCCGAAAGACTCAAGGAGCAGTTGATCAGCGAGGAGAAAATGGTGGATGTGATCGTTGGGCCCGACGCCTATCGCGACCTGCCGCGTTTGCTGAATATTGCCGAGGGCGGTCAGAAGGCGATCAATGTCATTCTTTCGGCCGATGAAACCTATGCAGATATCAATCCTGTAAGGCCCGACAGTAACGGGGTATCGGCCTTTATCTCCATTATGCGGGGTTGCGAAAATTTCTGTTCATATTGCGTGGTGCCTTATACCCGCGGCCGGGAGCGCAGCCGTGACCCGCAGACCATCGTCAAAGAAGCTGAAGATCTTTTCAGCCAGGGATATCGCGAAGTGACCCTGCTGGGACAGAATGTAAACTCGTATAAATGGGATGACGGAACCGGGTTTGCAAAACTTCTGGAACGTGTTGCACTGGTGAATCCCTTGCTTCGGGTGCGTTTTGCAACTTCTCACCCCAAAGACCTGACCGATGAGCTGTTGCATACCATGGCAGCCCACCCGAATATCTGCCGGTCAATACACCTGCCGGTTCAATCGGGCAGCGACCGCATCCTCAAACTGATGAACCGGAAGTACGACAGCAGCTGGTATCGTCAGCGCATTGAAGCCATCAGGCGTATTCTGCCCGGCTGCGCCATTTCCACAGATATTATTACCGGTTTTTGCAGCGAAACGGAGCAGGATCACCAGGAGACCCTGGAGATGATGAAATGGGCTGCCTATGATTATGCATTTATGTTTAAGTACTCTGAAAGACCTGATACACTGGCTCATAAGAAATATAAGGATGATGTTCCCGAAGCGGTGAAAGGCACCCGCCTTCAGGAAATTATCGACCTTCAGCAGGAATTGTCATTCCGCAGCAACCATGCGGATATTGGTAGAACCTTTGAGGTACTGGCAGAAAGTTTGTCACGAAAATCAGGGAAAGAACTTTCGGGACGAAACAGCCAGAATAAAGTGGTGGTTTTCCCCAGGGAGAATTATAAACCGGGAGATTATGTCAGGGTCAGGGTAACTGCCTGCACTCCGGCGACTTTAAAGGGGGAGGCTGTTGCGGAATAACTGAATAATCAATAGATTATTGTTCCTTTAAATGGGCAGGGAATCTTATCTTTGCAAAACCGTTCAAGTATGATGCGGTGCGGTGCAGAATGGGTCTTATTTCATAAAATTCAGATTATGTAAGACTGAAAACGCCGGATTCCGAAACTATTTAAGAAAAAACGTGTTATCATTGCTTTGTTTATCACGGTTTTTGAATAACATTTTATCTTTGTTCTCCTGTTACTTTGCCGCTAAATAACAATTAACATAACACAAACCAGAATTTTATTTCCTAAATCCCGGCATATGAAACGTATTTTATTCTTTGTGTTTATCGCCCTTATGGCAACTTCCTGTGTTTCCCTGAAAAAAGTTAAATATCTGCAGGATGCTGAAAATTACAGTAAGGGTGATAAAACGGAATTCCCAAACAGTCATACTACCGATTACAGGGTGCAGCCAGGTGACAACCTTTACATTGATGTAAAAAGCCTGGACACCAAGACAAGCAATCCTTTCCTTGCAAACCAGACAATGGGATACCAGATGTCAACGGAGGCCGGGGTTTATCTGAACAGTTACCTGGTGAATGATTCGGGGTATATTAATTTTCCGGTAGTTGGAAAGGTTATGGTTAAAGGGTTGACGGTTAATGATGTCAGAGACAGGCTTCAGAAAGTGGTGGATGAATATTTTCAGTTTACTACAGTTACAGTAAAACTGGTAAATTTCAAGATCAGCCTGTTGGGCGAAGTTGAGAGGCCCGGAACTTACCAGGTATATCAGAACAGCATCAATGTTTTCCAGGCCATCAGTCTGGGGGGGGATCTGACAAATTTTGCCAACAGAAAAAAAATTTCCGTGATCCGGAAAACAAAAGATGGGTCAAGCATACATACCATCAACCTGCTGAAATCCGACATCCTCACCTCGGATGCATATTATCTTCAGCCTGATGATATTGTTTACGTGGAGCCAATGAGCAACAAGAATTTCACTTTTGAAGCATTCCCCTATGCAATTCTTTTTTCAACCATTTCAACAACATTGCTTATCCTGAACTTTTTAAAATAAAATATCGTCGTGGAGAATTATATCAAAGAAATGAACCAGGAAGAATCGATTGATTTCAAACAATTATTCTTCAAATTTTACCGCTATTGGTATTTTTTCATCATCACCATCTTTATCGCGATGATCATCGCTTTTCTGTTCAACAAATACACCGAACCGGTGTATAAGGTGAGCACTACAGTGATGGTAAAAGATGACAAAACTGGTTTTGACCCCCAGGCGTTGCTGGGGCTGGGTAATCTGAAAAGCAATCAGAATCTTAATAATGAGATAGGCGTGCTGAAGAGCAGGTCATTGGTAAACAGGGCAATTCGGGCGCTGGATTTCAGGGTTTCCTATTTTCTGGAAGACAATTTTGTTACCCGCGAGTTGTATACCCAATCCCCTTTTACTGTAGTTTTTGATACGGCCTTTCCCCAGCCAGCGGGGCTGAGGTTTAACCTGAAGATTCTGCCTGAAAATCAATACTCCCTATCCACCGAAGGAGAAGCTGCCTTTCTGTATAGTTTTTCCAGCAACAGGCAGCTGGAGGACATCAGCAAGCAGGTAGCCATCAGCGGTACCTTTGGATTCGGGCAGGAGATCAAGGGACGTTACCACAATTTTAAAATTATACTTAATCCGAATTATGTCCCTAAAGAACATCTGGGGAAAAATATGTTTTTCATGTTCAACAAAACAGAGGATCTTGCCAGGCAATTTATGGATTATACCATTGAGCCGATCAACAGGGAGGCCTCTATTGTTGAAATTTCAATGAGGAGCAACAATATGCACAAGGCTGCCGACTTTCTGAATATGCTTACGACAGCATATCTTCAGCGGAGTCTTGAAAAAAAGAACCAGATTGCTACCAATACCATCAACTTTATTGACGATCAGTTGCTCGGGATTTCCGACTCGCTTCAGATGGCCGAAATGAACCTGCAGCAGTTCAGGACTACCAACGAGGTGATGAACCTTGATTTCCAGTCGCAGCAGGTATTTACCATGATGCGTGACCTTGAAGAAAGGAAGGCCGAGTTGATCGTTAAAAATGAATACTATCTGTATTTGCAGAATTACCTCCGGAATAATGAAGATAATATTGATGGTCTCACCGTCCCGTCTTCAATGGGTATAGACGATCCTGTACTGACTACACTGATCAATGAACTGACCCGTTTGTATGCCGAACGGGGTGAAGCCCTGCTGACTGCCCGTGAAAAAAATCCGATCATTGCATCATTTGACGACCGGATCAGGGTGAATAAGCGAACCCTTGAAGAGAACATCAAAAATATTGTAAATACCTCCAATATTGCAATCAGGGATATCAACAACCGCATCAATCAACTGTCAACACGGATCAACCGCTTGCCGGGAACGCAACGGGCCTTGTTTGGAATTGAGCGTAAATTCAAATTGAACGATGCCATCTACACCTATTTGCTGGAAAAGAGATCTGAGGCCCAGATTACCCGGGCTTCGAATATGCCTGACAATGAAGTGATTGATGAGGCAACCGTAGATCAGTTGCAGCCTGTTTTCCCGAAGAAAACGCTCAATTACACCATCGCATTTCTGCTTGGTCTGGTTTTCCCGGTCGTTTACGTACTTGGCAAGGATTATTTCAACGACAAACTGATTGATAAGAAGGATCTTGAGAGCCTGACATCACTCCCTATGATCGGGCATGTGATCCACAACAGCAAAGAGAGTCAGATTGTTGTGGCAGAATATCCGAAGTCGTCCATTTCAGAGTCGTTCAGGTCAATCAGGACCAACCTCAGCTATTATGCACAGAATAAGGAAAAGCAGGTAATTCTGATCACTTCGACCATGGTCAGCGAAGGGAAGACCTTTACCGCAATCAACCTGGCTTCCATCTTTGCCCTCTACGGAAAGAAAACCCTGCTGATGGGCTACGACCTGCGTAAACCCAAGATATATCAGGATTTCGGATTGTCGAACACCGAAGGGATAAGCTCTTTCCTTATTCACCGGAGCGATCTGCAGGGCATCATCCAGAAATCGCCGCTTGATAACCTTGATATCGTGATGGCCGGACCGGTTCCACCGAACCCGGCAGAACTGATTGCTTCGGACCGCAACGACGAGTTGATTGACGGACTGAAGGAGATCTATGACTTCATCATTATCGATACCCCGCCGGTGGGTCTGGTAACGGATGCCTTCCTGCTGATGAAATATGCCGATGTAAAGGTATTCGTCGTCCGTCAGAACTATACCAACAAGAAAGTATTTGGTTCAATCATCGCGGATATCGAGTCCAGAAACATCCCCAACATGACCATTCTGGTGAATGATGTAAAAATGGACAAGAATTCCTATGGTTACGGTTACGGCTATGGTTATGGCTATGGTTACGGATATGGCTACGGATCGGGTTACGGATACGGATACTATACCGATGACCAGGAACCTGAAGAGGAAGGCCTGGTTGATAAAATGTTCAGGAAGACCTGATGACTTATCGGGCTAAAGTGTTGAAGGCCATCCGCAAAGGTGGCCTTTTTCCGTTTTTGGCAAGCTGGCGGGCAATCAAAAAAATAGTAGTAGCTTTGCAAACATTATCCTGCAGGAGAATTGGATTATGAGTGAAACCGGATACAGGCAGATCATGGAAAAGCGTTTCGGGCAGAAGGCCAGGGTAATCTGGCTGACCGGCCTTCCATGCTCGGGCAAGACCACGCTGGGTGCCGGCCTTGAGAAAGCCTTGCTTGATCAAGGCTTTCATGTGAGGTTACTCGACGGGGATGTCACACGGAGAGGGCTTTGCAGTGATCTTGGTTTTTCAGCCATCGACAGGGAAGAGAATATCAGGCGGGTTGCCGAAATTTCAAAACTTTTTGTTGAAAGCGGCATCATCACCATCAATGCATTTATTACTCCAACAGAAAGGCTGCGCAAGCTTGCCCTGAATATCATCGGATCAGATAATCTGGTCAGTGTATTTGTGAATGCTCCTGTTGAGGTTTGTGAAGCCCGTGATGTCAAAGGGATGTACCGGAAAGCGCGCAGGGGCGAAATTTCCGATTTCACCGGGGTCAGCGCCCCCTTTGAAATCCCTCAGAACCCCGACTATGAGATTGAAACAACCTCCAAGGCTCCGGAGCAGAATATTGCCGAACTCCTCGGGTTCATCGTTCCAAAAATCAAGTTTGAAGCATGAAAAATAAGTTTACACTTACCCACCTTGAAGAGCTGGAGTACGAATCCATCTATGTTATCCGTGAGGTAGCTGCCCAGTTTGAGCGGCCAGTCCTGCTGTTTTCGGGTGGTAAGGATTCGATCGTGATGACCCATCTGGCTGTCAAGGCCTTCTGGCCGGGAAAACTGCCATTTCCGCTGCTGCACATCGATACCGGTCATAATTTTGAAGAAACCATCGTTTACCGCGATAACCTGGTGAAGAAACTCGGGGCGCAGCTTATTGTCGGCTCTGTTCAGGAAAGTATAGATACAGGCCGGGTAGTTGAAGAAAAGGGGGCTACCGCCAGCCGTAACATACTTCAGACAACCACCCTGCTTGATACCATCGAAAAGTATAAATTTGATGCTGCCATGGGCGGTGGCCGGCGTGATGAGGAAAAAGCCAGGGCAAAGGAACGGTTCTTCTCCCACCGCGATGAGTTCGGACAGTGGGATCCTAAAAACCAGCGTCCGGAGTTGTGGAACATCTTTAATGGCCGGAAAAACCTGGGAGAGCATTTCAGGGTGTTTCCCATCAGCAACTGGACCGAAATGGATGTATGGCAGTACATCATGAAGGAAGAAATAGAGTTGCCGGAGATCTATTTCACCCATCAGCGCGAAGTATTCAACAGGGATGGCGTCTGGCTTGCCAAAGCCCCCTTTATGACCCTGAAGGAGAATGAACATTACGAAACCAAAACGGTCAGATGTCGTACGATCGGGGATATCTCGTGTACCGGCCTTACCCTTTCCGCAGCCAATAATATTGAGGAGATTATTGATGAAATAGCGGCCACCAGGGTTACCGAAAGGGGCGGCAGGGCCGATGATATGCGCTCGGAAGCCGCCATGGAAGACCGGAAAAAGGAGGGCTACTTCTGAAAAGTTCATGCCCCTTTTTCTCTGTTTGATTCAGCATGCGTTAATAAATACAATTATGAGTGAATTTTCGACCAAAGGATATCTGGATATGGAACTGCTCCGGTTTACAACTGCCGGAAGCGTGGATGACGGTAAAAGCACCCTGATCGGCCGTTTGCTCTACGACAGCAAATCCATCTTTGAAGACCAGCTTGAAGCGGTTAAGCGGGCCAGTATCCGCCGCGGTAATGAGCATATTGACCTGGCCCTCCTTACCGATGGGCTCAGGGCCGAAAGGGAGCAGGGGATCACCATCGATGTGGCTTACCGTTACTTCGCCACACCCAAACGGAAATTTATCATTGCCGATACGCCGGGTCATATTCAGTATACCCGGAATATGGTTACCGGCGCTTCTACCGCCAATGCTGCCATTATCCTGATTGACGCCAGAAACGGCGTTACAGAACAAACCTGTCGCCATTCTTATATTGCTTCATTGCTGCAGATCCCCCATGTGATTATCTGCATCAACAAAATGGACCTGGTCGACTACAGTCAGCAGGTTTATGAACGAATCAGGCTGGAATTCAACAATTTTGCCAATAAACTGAAGCTGCGTGAGGTTACCTATGTCCCTATCAGCGCCCTGCACGGCGACAATGTTGTGGATGCCTCACAGAATATGCCATGGTATGCAGGCGGTACGCTCCGGCATGTGCTTGAACATATTGAAATCGGTAATGACCATAACCTTGTGGATGCGCGTTTTCCCGTTCAACATGTAATCAGGCCTTTATCGGATGAATTTCATGATTACCGGGGTTACGCCGGCAGGGTAGCCGGAGGGGTTTTTCGGCCCGGGGATGAAGTGATTGTTCTTCCTTCCATGCTCAGCAGCAAGATCAGGTCCATTGATATTTACAAAGGGGCCCTTCCCGAAGCATGGCCGCCTATGTCAGTTACACTTACCCTCGAAGACGATATCGACATCAGCAGGGGCGATATGCTGGTGAAAGAGGAAAATATGCCCTTGATAACACAGGACATTGAAGTTATGATGTGCTGGATGAATGAAAAACCTTTGCAGATCAATGGAAAGTATGCGGTAAAACATACCACCCGAGATGTTCGTTGCATCATTCAGGAGGTCAAATACAAGGTAAATGTCAATACACTGGAAAAAATTCCGGATGATCTTTCCGTCGGGCTGAACGACATTGCCTGCGTCCGGCTTCGCACTACCAAACCCCTATTTGTCGATCCTTACAATGTTAACCGGAGAACCGGTGCCCTGATTATTATTGACGAAGCCACCAACAATACCGTTGGGGTGGGCATGGTTGGCACCAATCATTTGCTGAACGGGGGGTAGGCTGAAGGTCTGTCTTTTCTGGCCTTTTACTTATAGAAACCGACATCAAAGCTGAATCGGATAACAAAGTGTAATCCATGGCTCAGCAGCAGCCTGAAAATTGCCAGTGTCAGCAGGGAAGTCAATAAAACAATGTAGGCATAAGGCTTCCTGTAGTAATTCATGCGGTTCCCGAACGGTCTGGGGCGTGCTTTCTGGTTGAACAGCAATGGAATTACGAGAAATCCCATTGACGCGATGATGACCGTGTCATAGATCATGATGTCTTCATGCTGGGGCGTTGCATCAGGGGTTTTTACGATGATCAGAAGTGCTGCCCCGATCAGCCATGGCAACAGAAACCGGAAAAACAATGCCTTTCTTACCCTGGATTTGTTGTTGCGCTGGGCCGGCGCGATGGTTTCTATGGCAAAGCGGGTGCTGTGATAGCCGGTAACCACAAGAATAAACAGAAACACAAGGGATATCAGGAGTTTTATGGATACATTCATATATAGCCAGTTGGCAACGTATCCGAACCCCAGGTCAGTGACTATACCGGCAACAAAGGCGCCGAGAAAATGTGTGGCACCGTGGTAAGCTGTCCAGAGAAAAAATAACCGTGCCTGGACTCCGGGTTTTTCACGCGGAAGAATCCCCCTGAGCAGGATAATGGCTATACCCAGCGAGATAAGCGGGCTGATGAAAGTAATGGCAATGATATTCAATCTCGACCATAAAGGGCTGTAATTTCCAATAGGAAAGTAAAGCTCGTAATAATAGAGCACTGAATCGATCCCAAAGCCGGATGCAGCAATTATAGCGGCAAACTGGTAGATAAAATAAACCACCATGTACGAAAGCAGGAAAAGCCCCAGGGAATTTAACATGGGCCTGATTTCGGAACGCAAAACCTGGTTGAGCCTTTCAGGCCTGGGTTTTTCGATTTTTATAGCTGGTTCTTCCTGCCTTTTTTTGCTTCTTTTTAAAAGTCTTTTCAGTAGTGATTTTCTTTTTCCTGGTTTTGTCACCTGCTTTACAGGGAAGACCGGGCGTTCCCTGTCAGGATTTACTGGTAAAGAATTCTGATTACCGGGCTGTTCAGGTTGCCTGTTCAGGTTTTGGTTCAGCAGGTTTGCGGCAAGGGTTTCGCGGTTCACCGGTTTTGGTTCAGCAGGTGCCGGTTTATTTTTCCGTTTAGCCGGGTTTACCGGTTCCTGATGCGGAATGCCGGCCAATGGTTGATGCGGACCATAAAAAGCCTCTCTCTGACTTTTAAATATTCGATGGACCAACCTTCCGATAAAACCGCGTTTTTTGTTTTTATTTGCCATAAAACTAACCGGGTTTGGAAGAGTAAAGTTACATCATTAATTCAATAATCTTCCTGTAGTCGTCATGATCCAGTTTGTGAACATAGGTGGCCGCTTTATTGCTGACCATTACCCTGAAAATCTCCTCCGGGTTGGCCTGATCGCCGGTTGCTTCCTTAAGTCTGACCGGGCATTCGATGCGGCGGAAGAAATCCTCGAACCGGGAAATTGTTTCTTCCGGATCCCTGACATTAAAAAGATTTTCACCCAATTGTGCGAGGCGGTGAGGAATCCGGTCACGTAGTAACCGCATCCAGGCCGGATAGACAATAGTCAGGGATGCCCCGTGCGGTACATCATAAATCAGGGAGAGGATATGCCCGATGCTGTGTACCCCCCATTCACCCGATGCACGCCCGTACATGGTCATCCCGTTCAGGGCCATGGTAGCGGCAAACATAATTTTTGCCCTTAACTCATAGTTTGAGAGGTCATCAAGCAGGGCAGGGCCATATTCCATTGCCTCTCTGATGATAGAAAATACAAACCGGTCGGTAAGGGTGGCATCTTCCCCTTTCCCGAAATAAGCCTCAAGCGCGTGTGCAATCAGATCGGCAATGCCATAAGCCGTGTAATTGCGCGGCACCGGGATGGTCAATTGAGGATCGAGGAAGGAGTGTTTGGGAAAGATCAGCGGGCTGCCGATACTTCCTTTAACTTCTGCTTCGTGATTCGATAAAACTGCAAACTGGTTCATTTCGGTGCCTGTGGCAGCCAGTGTCAACACGGCAATCAGCGGAACAGCGCTTCTTGGCATGGCCCTTCGTGAAAAGAAATCCCAGGCAGGGATTTCAACAGGAATGGCCACCGAAATCACCTTAGCAGAGTCGATTACGCTTCCCCCGCCAACGGCCAGGATTACATCCACCATATTTTCACGGCCGATAGCCGCTGCCGCATCTACATCCTGAACAACCGGATTTGACCGGATGCCGCCGTATTCATATACTTCTGCACCGATGGATTCAAGTTGTTTTAACACTTCATCGTACAGCCCGTTCTTTTTGATTGAACCTTTTCCGTAAACCAGCAGTACCTTTTTACCATAACGGTTGACCGTTTGTCCGAGGGTACGGAGAACATCCCTGCCAAAATGCAGCGTGGTGGGATTATAAGCGATAAAATTTTCCATAGTTCAATGATTTGGTATTTAAACAATTCATCTCCTTTTTGGATCAACGCCATTCGAATCAAGTACAAAATCCATCTGTTTTTTTTGCAGGTCCACCCGCTTCACGCGGATGCGTACCGGGTCGCCCAGCTTGAATTCCCTGCCATGATGCTGTCCGATCACCCTGTAATTTTCATCGTCAAGGTAATAGAAATCATCATCCATATATTTCAGTGATACCATCCCCTCACATTTGCTTCCTTCCAGCTCAACGTAAATGCCGTACTTACTCACGCCGGAGATCAGTCCGCTGAATGCCTGGCCTATTTTATCCATCAGGAATTCTGCCTGCTTGTATTTTACCGAAGCACGTTCCGCTTCAACCGCCTTTCGCTCCATATCGGAACTGTGAACACAGTATTCTTCATATTCATCTTTGTTTACCGATGGTTTTCCGGCAAGGTACCTTTCCAGAAGGCGGTGTACCATCAGGTCGGGATAGCGGCGGATGGGCGAGGTGAAGTGGGTGTAATACTGGAATGCAAGGCCATAGTGACCGAGATTAACCGTGGAGTATTCCGCTTTCGACATTGTCCTGATGGCAATGGATTCGATCATGTTTTCCTCTCCCTTTCCAGCGATCTGATCAAAAAGGTGGTTGAAGGAACTGGCCAGTCCTTTGCGGGTACCCAGGTTGATTTTGTAACCCAGCTTGGTGAGGAATTCTGCAAAACGCTGGAGTTTTTCCGGGTTGGGCTCGTCATGAATACGATAAACAAAAGTTTTTGGTTTGGAATCGCCCGTCTTACGGCCGATCTTTTCAGCAACCCTCCGGTTGGCAAGCAGCATAAAGTCCTCAATAAGCATATTGGCTTCCTTTTGCTCCTTGATATAGGTATCAATGGGTTTACCCGTTTCATCCAGCACAAATTTAACTTCCTGGGTGTGGAAGGCAATGGAGCCTTTTTTGAATCTTTCTTCCCGCAATCTGGTAGCCAGGCCGTTCAGTATCAGCAGTTCCTGTTTAAAATCGCCATCGGCTCCTTCGATCATCGCCTGCACTTCCTCATAATTATAGCGGCGGTTGCTGTTTATGATGGTTTTGCCGAACCACTCCCGGCTTATTTTGCCCTGTTCATCCATATTAAATACGGCGGAAAAGCACAACTTATCTTCGTTGGGCCTAAGGGAGCAGACCATATTGGAGAGTTTTTCCGGGAGCATGGGAATGGTTCTGTCAACCAGATATATTGAGGTGCCTCTTTCGTATCCTTCCTTGTCAATGGCAGTTCCGGGTTTTACATAATGCGAAACGTCGGCAATATGAACCCCGACTTCCCATTCTCCGTTTTCGAGCTTACGGAGCGAAAGGGCATCGTCAAAGTCCTTGGCATCCGGCGGGTCGATGGTGCAGGTCCATATATTCCTGAAATCCCTGCGCACGGCTATTTCGGCCGGAGAGATTTCCACGGGAATTTTTTCCGCTTCTTTCAGGGTCTCCGGTTTGAACTGAAGCGGAAACTCGAATGAAGCCAGGATGGAGTTCATCTCCACGTTATTGTCGCCGGGTTTGCCGAGGACCTGAATGATTTCACCAAACGGATTTTTCGACCGCTCGGGCCATTCCGTAATGCGTGCGATGGCTTTCTGCCCGTGACCGGCCTTGTTGAGCGATTCACGCGGTATGAAAATATCAACCGGAATTGCAACATCATCGGGCACCAGAAACGCAAACTTGCCGCTGATCTGAACCGTGCCTACAAACTGACTTCTTCCCCGCTGAAGTACTTCAACAATCTGTCCCTCTGTTTTCCGCCCTTTGCGCATCGGGAAGAGATGAACCTTCACCTTGTCACCGTGCAGCGCGTGGCCGGTGTTATTGGCGGAAATAAACACATCCTCATCAAGGTCGGGCGTTGATACGTAGGCCTTGCCGGTCTGCTTCATGTCCACAATTCCGATAATGGTGGTGTTCAGCAGTTTATCGGCAAGTAATTCGGGATTATACTTGTATTTTCCGCGGTTCAGTTCAAGAATCACATTTCCTGCCGCCAGTTTTTCAAGCAGCGTCTTTACCATTTCACGGCTCACTTTGTCGGTTACCCCTAGCATTTTGGCGACCTGCCTGAAATTAAATGATTTAAACGGATTGGATGAGAAGAGCGCCTCAACCGTATTGATAAACGGGTCGTGTTTTACCGTCTTTGCTCTGGGATTTTTCTTTTTTGCCATGGTCAGATAATTATTATTGTAAAGGTAGGAATTTAACCGGATTTGAAATCCGGAATTGCCAAAAAGGCCGCAGAATGCCGTTTTTATAAAAAAAATTCAGAAAATAACGCAGATCAGGGATTACTTTTCATAAAAAGACAGATAAATACAACGACAGGAAAAACTGGCTTTTGGCAGGCGGGATGCTTCCTGTTGGTATTCAGTAATTTTTATAAAATCCGGATTACCGGATCGGGCCGGAACGACAGCAAGTAACATTTCAACAGAATTCAGGAATGGAGAACGAAAGGAAAAAAATTCTGATAGCCGAGGACAATGCCATCAATCAGAAGGTCGCACTGTTATTGCTGCAAAAGTACCAGCAGACCATTGATATAGCGGATAACGGTCGCATAGCGGTGGAGAAATTCCGGAAACAGGATTATGATCTGGTGCTGATGGATTTACACATGCCGGAACTCGATGGGTTTGAGGCCACACTGAAGATAAGGGAAATTGAGGAATCGGAAAACCGTAAAAAGGTTAAGATTTTCGCTATGACCGCCAGCTCAGTGTCTGATGAAAGCGAACGCTGTTATGCTGTCGGTATGGATGGATACATTACCAAGCCTTTCAGGGCTGAGGAAGTAATCAGGGCGCTGGATTAAACGCCTTGCCGGGAATTGCCGCAATCAGGTCCCGTGTATAAGCTTTCTGCGGTTTTTCACAGAGGGTATCCGCTTCGCCCGATTCAATAATCTTTCCTTCCTTCATCACCATGATTCTGTCAGACATAAACCGTACGACAGATAAGTCGTGGGATATGAAAATAAAGGTGAACCCGTAATCTGTTTTCAGGTCGTTCAACAGGTTGAGAACCTGAGCCTGAACGGAAACATCCAGGGCTGAGACAGACTCGTCGCAGATAATAAATTCGGGATTCAGGGCAAGCGCCCTGGCGATACAGATCCTTTGGCGCTGTCCGCCCGAAAACTGGTGGGGGTAGCGGTGGTAATGTTCAGGCTTCAGGCCAACCTTTTCAAGCAGGTCTTTTACCTTAGGTTTTCCATCTTTTTCATTATTGATGATTTTATGCACCAGCAATGGTTCAATGATCGCTTCACCTGCGGTAATCCTTGGATTCAGAGAAGAGTAGGGATCCTGGAAAATAATCTGCATATTTTTCCTTGTCATCCTGAGTTCTTTCCGGCTCAGGGCAGCAATGTTTGTTCCTTTGAAAGTAATACTTCCTGAGGTTGGTTCCAGCAGCCTGAGCAATGCCCGGCCGAGGGTCGTTTTCCCGCAGCCCGATTCGCCGGCCAGCCCGAGGGTTTCGCCCCTGTATACACTGAAACTTACATCATCCACCGCTTTGAACCAGCTTCGTTCTTTTTTAAAAATTGGTTTTGGCAATGGATAATGTACCGAGAGATTTTCGACCTTCAGCAGGGGATCGTTTTTATAAAGTTTCAGGTGATTCAACCTGCGTTCTTCAGCGGTTACTGCCGCGGAAAACAGATGCCGGATTTCCTTTGATTCCTCCTTTGTTTCAGTATAGTCGCTGACAACCGGGAGTCTGCGCAGCCTGATATTGAGTGGCGGGCGGCAGGCTATCAGTCCGCGGGTATAAGGGTGTTCCGGCTTGCTGAAAATCTCGCTGACCCTGCCATACTCAACAATCTGTCCCTCCTGCATCACGGCAACGGATCCGGCGATTTCGGATATAACACCAAGATCGTGACTGATGAAGATCATACTCATATTGTATTTCTGCTGTAACGTAATCAGCAGTCTGAGTATGGCCTTCTGAACCGTCATATCGAGCGCGGTGGTGGGTTCATCTGCAATCAGGATTTCCGGTCTGCAGGCAATGGCCATTGCAATCATCACCCTTTGCTTTTGACCGCCTGAAAGTTGGTGGGGATAAGCCCGGTAAGCCCTTTCAGGATCGGGGAGCATTACTTCACTGAAAAGGGAAATCACATAATCCCTGGCTTTCTTTTTATCATAGCCCAGGTGCATCCTCACCGCTTCGGTAAGCTGACGGCCGCAACGCATAACCGGATTCAGCGAGGTCATCGGTTCCTGGAAAATCATGGCGATTTTTTTTCCCCTGACCCGGAGCATCTCCTTTTCACTGAGGTTGTGAATTTCGATGATCTCGCCGGATTTTCCGTTAAAAACAATGCTTCCATTGTCTGTCCTGCTGATCCCGGAAGGCAGCAATCGCATAACAGCCAGGGAGGTTACCGATTTCCCGGAACCGCTTTCTCCCACAATGCCAAGTGTTTCGCCCCGCTTCAGCGTAAGGGAAACCTGACGTACTGCCTGCTGACAGCCATGTTCGCCATGAAATGCGATGCTGAGGTCATTGACTTGCAGTACTGTTTCGGGCATATTTGATGGATTGCGGTTTATGAGGCAGATTATTTAAAGCAGGGCATTCCGGTTGGCATCCTG
This sequence comes from Lentimicrobium saccharophilum, assembly GCF_001192835.1. Lineage (NCBI taxonomy): Bacteria > Pseudomonadati > Bacteroidota > Bacteroidia > Bacteroidales > Lentimicrobiaceae > Lentimicrobium > Lentimicrobium saccharophilum. The sequence continues at coordinate 2,707,180 of NZ_DF968182.1, read as the reverse complement.
CTTGATGAAAATAAATAACAGAATGGTAAAGGCCCAGAGTGATGATCCGCCGTAGCTGAAAAACGGCAGCGGAATTCCGATTACCGGAACCAGACCGATGGTCATCCCGATATTGATCATAAAATGAAAGAAAAGGATGGCGGCCACCCCATAACCGTATATTCTGCTGAAGTCGGATCGTTGTCGCTCGGCCAGGTTTACGATCCTGGTCAGGAAATACAAAAACAGCACAATGATCACCAGCGAACCCACGAACCCCCACTCTTCACCAACAGTGCAAAAAATAAAGTCGGTGCTTTGCTCGGGGACGAAGTTATATTTTGTCTGCGTACCATTCAGGTAGCCTTTGCCAAGGAAGCCTCCCGAACCAATGGCAATTTTTGACTGGTTTACATTATAACCGGCACCTTTCAGGTCGAGTTCCTTGCCCAGCAGCACGTTGATCCTGGTTTTCTGATGCTCTTCAAGGAAGTTCTCAACCACATATTCCACCGAAAAGGTAAAGCCAATGCCTAGCGCCAGCAGCGCCAGCAGGTTAATGATATTCCTGCGGTTCCGCTTCATAAAGGCAAAGAGCAGCCCGGCCATGATTACCAGTAATCCGGATACATATATGTGCCCGACCATGAGTGTTGACAGAGCAATCAGAACCACAAGCGCACCTGCAAGCAGCAGATTGCCTGACATGCCCATCCGGTAAAGCACAAGAATAAATGATGAATAGACAAGAGCCGAGCCGGTATCGTTCTGCAGCAGGATAAGCAGGCCCGGTATACCCAAAAGGATAAGTGGTATGATCCTGGTTTTAAAATCTTTGACGTTGATGTGCTGACCGCTGAAAAACCGTGCTATAGCAAGATTGGTAGCGAACTTGGCAAATTCGGCCGGCTGAAGCCTGAAGCCGCCGATCTCGAACCACGACTTGGACCCGGAAACTTCGCTGCCCACCAGCAGCACCGCGATCAGCGACAGTATGGTAATTCCGTAGATCAGGTAAGCAAAAGTGCTGAAAAACCGGGCATCCGTCAGCAGGATTACCAATCCGATAAACAGGGAGGTGATGATCCAAAGCATCTGCTTCCCGTAGCTCTGGCTCAGATCGAAAATACTCTTATGATCTTCGTTGTATACGGCAGCGTAAATGTTCAACCATCCCATCAGCACCAGTACCAGGTAAATAATGACCAGGGTCCAGTCGATGTTGTTGAATACGTTATTCCGTTCCCTTACCATTTATCAGTAGAGTTTGCCGTTAATCATTCTTTCCTCGATGTCTTTGCGCGCTACCTCACGTTTGATGTATTTTTCAATCATCAGCGAAGCAACAGGCAAAGCCCATGTGGATCCGAAACCTGAATTTTCAACAATCACTGCAATGGCGATTACCGGGTTGTCAGCCGGGGCGAAAGCCATAAAAAGTGAATGATCTTCACCGTGGGGATTTTCAGCCGTTCCTGTTTTGCCGCACATGGTGATATCCTCTATCTGATACCATTTGGCTGTACCCATGGTAGCAACCTGTCGCATTCCTTCCACTGCGATTTCAAAATATGCCGGATCAATGGTTGATGTTACTTTACTGAATTTATTCTCACCGTGTTTATCTGTGCCCATACTTTTTACTACATGCGGAACGATGTAATATCCCCGGTTGGCCATTACCGCCGCCGAGTTGGCAAGCTGCAGGGGAGTAACCAGAATTTCTCCCTGACCAATTGACAATGATCTGACCGTCATTGCATTCCAGCGGCCTTTGCCATATATGGCATCAAACTTTTCAGCCGAAGGGATATTGCCGCTCAGTTCAAATTGCATGTCTGTTCCCAGTTTATGGCCGAAACCCATACTCATGATATGATTTCTCCAGGCAGTATAATTCTCCTTTACATTTTTTCGCCGCGGATTGTTAAGGATACTCCTGTATACCTGCCAGTGAAATGGATTGCACGACTGCTGAATGGCTACATATACATCGAGCGGAGACTGATGGTGATGGGTGCAGCGGATAGGGGAAGAGCCCGGCCCCTGGCAGGTATAATGGGTATGCGTGTTCAGCACCCCTTCCTGCATACCCACCAGGTCATTCACCATCTTAAAGGTGGATCCGGGCGGGTATTGTCCCATCATGGCGCGGTTCAGCAAAGGTTTAACGGGATCTTTCGACAATTCACTGAAGTTTTTCCCCCTGACCCTTCCTACCAGCAGGTTGGGATCGTAGGTGGGGCTTGAGAGAAACGCAAGGATTTCGCCCGATGAAGGTTCAATGGCCACTACGCTGCCCATTTTGCCTTGCATAAGCAGTTCTCCGTACTGTTGCAACTCTGCATCAATGGTGAGGTAAAGGTCTTTGCCCATTACGGCCAGGGTATCGTATAACCCGTTCTGAAAACTTCCTACTTCACGGTTGTGCACATCCACCATGCGGATTTTTATACCTTTTTTCCCGCGGAGATCTTCCTCGTAAGATTTCTCAATACCGCTGATGCCGATGTAATCTCCTGATTTATAGTAAGGGTCTTTATCGATGATCGACTGGTTGACCTCGCCTACATACCCCAGCAGATGCGCGCCCATTGGCTCAGGGTACTTGCGCAGGGTGCGCGGCTGGACGAAGAAACCGGGGAATCGGTACATCTTTTCTTCCAGGTATCCGTAGGTTTCCTTTGAGATTTGCTTCTCAAAAAGGCTGGGTTTAAAACGGCTGTAATCCCTGGCCTTTTTCATGCGTTGTACAAAACCTTCGGGGGTGATTTCGAGCAGGCGGCAAAACTCCAGGGTGTCGATGTCTTTTACCTGCCTGGGAAGTACCATCAGATCATAAACCGCTTCATTGTAAACGAGCAGTTTGCCGTTGCGGTCGTAAATCAGGCCGCGGGCCGGATACTGGGTAACATAGCGTAATACATTGTTGTTGGCCGAAAGTTCATAGCTGTCGTCTATGATCTGCAGGTAGAAAAGCCTGCCCAGAAATATGATGCCGGTTGCCAGAAAAATGGCTATAACTGTCTGTTTTCGTGAAGCGAGGGATTTATTCGCCATCGGTAACGGTCAAGGGCTATGAATTCCTTACAAAGTTAAAGATTAACAGGGTTCGGAAAACAAAAGGAGGAGAGGGCTGAATGAAAAAACCCGGACAACAGGTCGGATCCTGCTTTCCCGGGTTTTAAGGGTTGCGCCCTACAGCATGAAACAGACTTTTCCGCTTTAACCGGTTTTACATCTGTTCCTGTTCCGTGCGGCAGATAATTTCTTCCTGCAACTCGGGGGTAAGGTCGTTGAAATAGTCGCTGTATCCTGCTACCCTGACAATCAGGTTACTGAAAGCTTCGGGGTGTTGCCGTGCTTTTCGCAGGGTGTCGGCCGAAACCACGTTAAACTGAATGTGGTGCCCGTCCATGCGGAAGTAAGCCCTCACAAGTTGTCCAAGTTTTACAATAGCCGTTTCGTCCCTGAAAAAATCAGGTGAAAATTTCTGATTCAGCAGGGTACCACCGGTTTTGATATGATCAAATTTCACGGCTGATTTGATGACTGCGGACGGACCTTTGCGATCGGCGCCCTGTACCGGCGAAATGCCTTCCGATAGGGGCTTCCCGGCCAGGCGGCCATCCGGCAGTGCTTTGATCTTGCTGCCAAAATATACATGGCAGGTTGTCGGAAGCATCTCTACCCTGTAGGTGGCTCCCCTGGGACTTTTCCGCCCGTCAATTGCTTCGAAAAATGCATTAAAAACCTCTTTCACATGCACATCTGCCAGATCATCATCGTTCCCGTATTTCGGGGTTTCATATAGCAGCATGGCCAGTTCATCCTCATAACCTTCAAAGTTTACTGCCAGCATTTTCAACAGGTTTGCCATGGAGTAACGATTACGTCTGAACACCTGCTCATGAATTGCCGTAAGGCAATCGGTCATGGTACCCAGCCCGACGCCCTGTATGTAACTGGTGTTGTAACGGGCCCCGCCGGCATTATAATCGCGGCCGCTGGCGATGCAGTCGTCGATGATGGATGAGAGAAAAGGCGCCGGCATGTGCGTAGCCCAGATTTTCTCTATAAGATTGCTGCCGGCAATTTTGATGTCAACAAAGTATTGCAGCATTTTCCGGAAGGCTTTCAAAAATTCATCATAAGCAGAAAACAGCGCCGGATCGCCGGTTTGCGGACCGGTTTGTTCACCGGTAAGGGGATCCTTGCCATCGTTCAGGGTGAGCTCAAGGATTTTCGGCAGGTTAAAGTAACCGGTCAGGATATAGGCCTCGGTACCGAAAGCCCCGGCTTCCACGCAACCTGAAGCGCCCCCGCGACGGGCATCTTCAGGGGCTTTCCCCTGTCGCATAAGCTCCTGCACAATGGCATCGGTATTGAAAACCGAAGGTTGCCCGAATCCGGTTTTGATGATCCTGATTGCACGGTGGATCAGGGCGTCGGGATTTTTCTTGCTCAACTGAACCATGGAGCTGGGCTGCAATAGCCGCATCTCTTCAATTACATCAAGGATCAGGTAGCTCAGTTCATTTACCGCATCTGAGCCGTCGGCCTTTACTCCGCCTATATTGATCAGGCAGAAATCGGTATAAGTATTGCTCTCCTGCGCTGTGACTCCGACTTTAGGCGGTGCCGGATGGTTGTTGAATTTGATCCAGAAGGCTTGCAGCAATTCGATGGCCCGTTCTTTGGTGAGCGTTCCCGCGGCCATTTCCCTGCTGTAAAAGGGCCAGAGGTGCTGGTCGAGGCGTCCGGGGTTAAAGGAATCCCAGGGATTAAGCTCTGTGATGACCCCCAGATGGATAAACCAGTAGTGCTGTAGCGCCTCATGAAAAGTTTCGGGAGCATTGGCCGGTACTTTCCGGCAAATGGCTGCCATTTCCAGGAGCTCATCGCGGCGTCCGGGATCTTTTTCTGCCGGAATCCGCGCTTCGATCAGCTTTGCATACCGGCCGGCAAGCACAACCAGCGCCTCGCAGGCCAACCGCATTCCATGCAATTCTTCGGCTTTTACCAGGGCCTCCATATCGTTCAGATAATCAAGCTTATCAAGCGCCTGATCAATATCGGCCATCAGGTCGTTCATGCCCTTGCCGAATACTTTTTCACCGGCCACGGTATGACCCGGTGCCCGTTGTTCCATAAACTCGGTGAAAATTCCGGCCTGGTAAGCCTGTTTCCAGGTATCCGGAAGTGCTTTAAACATGCGGTCACGCACACAGCGGCCGCTCCAGAACGGGATCACCTCGTCGCGGTAAAGTGCCCGGGTTTCTTCATCCACTTTATAGGAAACCTTCGGCCTGGAATCCAGAATTTCAAGGTCCTGCAGCGAATGCACGCAAACTTCCGGATAAGTGGGTACGGCTTTTGGCGCCGGGCCCCTTTCCCCCGCAATCAACTCTCCCTGACCGAAATACAAACTTTTATACTGCATGATATGCTTCAGCACCATACCCCGTTGCACGGGAACCGGGAGCGAAGCAACAAACGGCTGCCTGTAAAATGCTGTGACCAGCCCTGCACGCTCTCCCGAGATGCGGTTGACGGCATCAAGACTGTTTTGTCTCAGCAAGCTGATTCTTTCGTTCATTTTTATGTTTTTATCTGATTTAAAAGTTGTTAAATGCCTTTTTCAGGTTATCCTCCGACACTGACTATGAAACCGCGTTCCCTGAAAATTTTTGCTGCCTGTTCAACCTCCGCTGCTGATGGCGGCCGGATGTCTCTCATGCAATAGTTTATGCCGAGTTTTTCATATTTATGTGTAGCGATGTGGTGATAGGGGAGCAGGTCCACACGGCCGGACCAGCCGGTTTCCCGGAGGTAGCCGGCCATGCTGATCAATGTATCTGCTGAATGGTTAAACCCCGGAATCAGCGGAATGCGCACAATCAGGGGAAAACCGGCCTCAATCGATGCACGCAGGTTCGTCAGCACAGGTCCGGAAGGAACTCCGGTAAATTGCAGATGGATATCGGAATCACCATGTTTCAGGTCAAAAAGTATAAGGTCAGCCCGGGCTGCAATCCGGATGAAAATATCCGGTGATGCGTACCCGCAGGTGTCAAGGGCGGTATGGATGTGCTCCCGCGCCATCAGTTGCAGGCAGGCTTCGGTAAATTCCGGCTGCATGAGGGGCTCCCCACCGGTAAAGGTGACACCTCCTCCTGATTCTTCGAAAAAAATGCGGCTTTTAAGCACCTCTTCAGCCACTTCGGCCGGTGTCATTGATTTACCAATGATTTCGGTAAGGCGGATGGTTTTGCCTCCGGCCTGCCTTTCACGGCAAACTTGCACAGGTTCCGGTTCCAGCCCTTCGGGGTTGTGGCACCAGCGGCATCGCAGCGGACAGCCTTTCAGAAAAACTGCCGTGCGGATGCCCGGGCCATCATGAACGGAATAATGCCTGATATCAAATACACAGCCTTTCATGGCAATGCAGGATTATTATAATATGAGATGAAACGGGAAATTCCCGGGTTTCCGGGAGAAGTAAACGGATAGTCAGCTAGCACAGCCAGCACTCATAGAGCCCGCGGCCAAAACAATGATAAAGGCTGATGTATGATTTAATGCCTTTCATTTTGCGAGAATCAGTGGTACAAAGATAACTCAAAAACCTGAAATCCGGTAGATTAACTTCCTGCAGGGATTAATTTGGAATGATTTTAAAGAGGACGCCATCCGCGTGATCTGTTCCGTATCGGATGATATTTATTTGAGCTGACCCTGTATTCTGTCCGGTTGCGACTTGTTTATACCTGAAAAAGCCAATGAAGGTTTGGTACTCTGACATGAAAAACGCGGATTATTCATGCTTCCCGGATTGCCTCGGGAAAACCGGAAAAATCCCTGCTTACCCGGAAAATCTGCAACAATAAGGCATAAATTTTCATCAGGGCATGCGGGATACGGGATTTTCATTAAAAGAGGTTGCCGGATTCAAGCTGGTTCTCCGGTAATTTGAATGCGTATTTCAGAAAAAGCCGGCTTTTTGCACAAAAGAGGATGGATATTTAAAATATTGCCATAGATTTACCAAAACTATCATTATGGCAAATAATACACGAGTTCCATTAATGGTTTACCTGCTTGTCTTATTGCTGGTATTTACCGGGATCGGAGGAATCTACGGCGGATATGCACTGGTTACCGCACCCGATGGGAGTAAGATGATGATGAGCACTGAAATTCTATCAAACAGCCCTTTCCACACCTTTTTAATACCCGGAATTATATTACTGTTATTCAATGGATTGCTTCCGCTGCTGATTGCCTGGGGGCTGTTCGTCAGACCGCCCTGGCAATGGCCGGAACTGTTTAACCTGTATCATAAGCAGCACTGGTGCTGGACATTCTCCCTGTACTATGGCTTTATCCTGATTATATGGATCAATGTGCAGATCATTATGCTCAGTTACTCATCGCTGTTGCAGCCGGTTTTTGCGCTTACCGGTGCGCTGATTTCAATTTTAACCCTTTTCCCATCGGTGTTTCATTACTATCGTAAACATTTATAAGGGTCAGTGCCTGAATAACCGGCAGCATTATCCGCGGAGGTTTATCTGCTCCAGACCCGCCACATCGTTCAGCCGTATATCCTTATCTTCCAGGCTGATCAGCCCTTCTTTTTCAAAGGTTTTCAGCAGTTTAACCGTGCTTTCTGTTGAGAGCCCCGCAAAATCGGCGATATCTTTACGGCTAAGGTAAGGGAATACCTCAGCGCTCACCTGTTCATTCCACAGATAAAGCAGCGCTCCGGCAAGCCGGCCGTTCATCTGCTTGTACATAAGGTCACGGATAGAGTTATACAGTTTGCTGTTTTGTGCGCAGTAGCGGTTAATGATATTGTAGGCAAAGGCTCCGTTGGCTTTGATCAGGCTGGTTACAGCCTCTTTCTCTATCAGGCAGGCAGTGGTTTCGCGCAGGGCAACTACCGAGTATTGGTAAGTATGGTTATTGAAAGCCACTGAAAGTCCCACAAATTCACCGCCCTTCAACAGCCTCAGGTTGAAATTTCGGGTTGCATCTCCTTCTACATACTGCTTTGCGAGGCCATCCATAATGAACAGCACACTCGAAGCGAACGCACCCTGTTTGGTCAGGTTTTCCCCTTTGCGGAAGATCACCCGTGTCTTGCTGTTGCGGGCAAGATCAATCTCCTCGGGAAGCAGGTTGCGGAAGCAGGGAGCGTCAATATTTCCGAGCGAACAATCGTCGGGAGGGATGAAAGTCTTCATGGCAGCGTTGGTTATTCCACGCAAAGATAAGATTTTGCGGGGAGCTTATGGCTCCGTTGTAAAATGGGGTTCACGCGGATTACTTCCGTTTATGCATGAAAAGATATTCGGCGAGGATAATCAGTATAATGGTTAAGGTGCTGCCGGCCAAAACCCTGATCAACACATAACCGATCTCTTCCAGCCGGAATGCTTCAAACAGGAAAAGCAACAGTTGATGTGCAAACACCAGCATAAGGGTATAGGCAAAAAACCAGCGGAAGCCCATATCGGCGATGCCCGGTTTCAGGTTTCCTTCATACTCGGCCGGGGCCCCGGCCATACGGATTACCCAGGGTCTCAGGAATGCCATAAATACCGAAGCCGCGGCGTGCAGACCAGTGGAATTACTGAAGCTGTCAACGCTGAATCCGATCAGGAATGCGGAGATCAACAGCGCCCAGCCGGGTATCTCGAAAGGAAGCAGCAGGATAAACAGCACATACAGAGAGGGGTTGATGTATCCGCCCAGGTTGATGTGATCAAGGATCAGCACCTGCAATGCGATCAGCACAAAAAACCTTAGGATATCCTTGCCGTATGCCTTATTCATTGATAATGTTTTTACGCAGTTCCAGCTGCTCCAGATCAAACAGGTTTTTAACAATATATACCTGCCTCAGGCTGTTCAGGTCGGCTGAGAAACGGAAATGTATGGTGTAAAAATGGTCGCCGGTTTCCACTTCAATTTCTTCGACTGTACCCATCATAATTCCTTCCGGGAATATGTGGCTGTAGCCGCTGGTGGTGATGGTGTCGCCCTTGTTGATCTTCACGTGTGCAGGGATGTCGAGCAGGGTTCCCTTGGCCGGATTTCCGCCTTCCCACACTACGGTGCCCATCTGGTTCAGCCTGTCGATGCGGGCGCTTACCTTGGAATGTTTGTTCAGCAGCGACATCACCCAGCTGAAGTTTTCCGAAACACTGACCACCGTGCCTACTACTCCCTGGGGGTTGATGACCGCCATATCGCGTTCGATGCCATGCCGTCTGCCCTTGTTCAGCATAATATAGTTATCGCGGCGGTTGGTCGAATTGCTGATAACGCTGGCTGTCGTGAAGATATACTGCTGGTTATAGACAGTGTCGGTGATTTTATAGGTAAGCGTGTCAGAAGTAAGCTGTTCCCGGGTGAGGATCTTGTGCAGCCTGGCATTTTCTTCTGCCAGCCTCTGGTTTTCCTGCTTCAGGGAAAAGTAGGAAGTAATACCTGACCATGTCGTAAAGATACCCCCTGTAACCCGGTCGGTGGCATTGGAAAGCACCGAACGCTGGTAAAAACTCTTGTTGGCAATCAGGACTATTGACACCACTTCCAGTAACAGGAACAGGAAAAAGAAGTTGTGTTTCCAGATGAATGCCAGAATATGTCGCATAGTTTTTCCTCAGGCTGCTGCATCCTGATCAGGATTTGTTATTTGATCAGGAAGGTGAACTTATTGAAGTTCTTAAGCGCGATGCCTGTGCCCCTGGCTACAGCCCTGAGCGGGTCTTCAGCCACATGTACAGGCAGCTTGGTTTTCAGATGCAGTCGTTTGTCGAGGCCACGGAGCATTGATCCTCCTCCGGCAAGGTAGATACCGGTGCGGTAGATATCGGCTGAAAGCTCCGGAGGCGTCATTTCCAGCGCATTAAGCACAGCGGCTTCGATCTTTGAGATGGATTTATCGAGGCAATGGGCAATTTCGGAATAATTTACATAAATCTCCTTGGGAATACCGGTCAGCATATCCCTGCCATGTACCGGATAGTCGGGAGGAGGGTTGTCAATTTCGGTCATGGCTGCGCCCACATTGATCTTGATGGCTTCTGCAGTGCGTTCACCGATGTTGATGTTGTGCTGCTTGCGCATGTATTCCTCAATGTCGTTGTTGAAGTCATCACCGGCAATACGGATTGATTTGTTGTTGACGATTCCGCCCAGGGCGATCACGGCGATTTCGCTTGTACCTCCGCCTATGTCAATGATCATATTTCCGGTTGGCTCCAGCACGTCGATCCCGATCCCGATAGCTGCTGCCATTGGCTCATGGATCAGGCGGACTTCCTTGGCTCCGGCCTGCTCGGCCGAATCCTTCACGGCGCGCTCTTCCACCTCGGTGATACCCGAAGGGATACAGATAACCATTTTCAGGGCAGGCGGGAAGAGGCTGCGGGTGGGACCGGTCATTTTGATCAGTTCCCTGATCATATACTCGGCCGACTGGAAGTCAGCGATAACTCCGTCGCGCAGGGGACGAATGGTCTTGATGTTCTCGTGGGTCTTTCCATGCATCATCATGGCGCGTTTCCCCACCGCAATGATTTTTCCGGTGTTGCGCTCAATGGCAATAATGGAAGGCTCATCAACCACCACCTTGTCGTTGTAGATTATTATCGTGTTGGCCGTTCCGAGATCCATCGCGATCTCCTTGGTCATGAAAGAGAAAAGTCCCATTATCCGAATATCTTTATTATCAGTGCTTAAAATGCCTGATGCCGGTGAATACCATGCTCAGGCCGTGTTGGTTGCAATAACTCACGCTGTCTTCGTCCCTTACCGATCCTCCGGGCTGAATCACCGCGGTGATGCCGGCCTTATGGGCCAGTTCCACCGAATCGGCAAACGGGAAAAAGGCATCGGATGCCATGACCGCCCCTTTCAGATCGAATCCGAAAGCGCCTGCCTTTTCAATGGCATGTTTCAGCGCATCCACCCTTGACGTCTGCCCGGCGCCGCTGCCCAGCATCTGCCCGTTCTTCGCCAGAACAATTGCATTTGATTTGCTGTGCTTTACCACAATATTTGCGAACAGCAGGTCTGCTACTTCAGCCGTTGAAGGAGCCTTGTCCGTAACTATCCTGAGCCCGTCAGGGGTTTCCGACTTAGTATCTTTATCTTGCTGTAATACGCCGTTTAAAAGGCTTCTGAACTGTTTGCCCTGAAAATCAAACGATTTAGCCTGCAAAATTACTCTATTTTTCTTTGTTTGCAGAAGCTCCAGCGCATTTTTTTCGTACCCGGGTGCAAGGATAATTTCAAAAAATAATTTGTTGATTTCAGATGCGGTTGCTTCATCTACCACAGCGTTGGTTATCAGCACTCCCCCGTAGGCAGATACAGGATCGCCTGCCAGGGCTGCGGTCCAGGCATCAACAAGGTTTTCGCGCGAAGCAATGCCGCAGGCGTTGTTGTGCTTTATGATGGCAAAAGTTGTTGTGCTGAATTCGCTGATCAACGCGATGGCTGCGTCAAGGTCAAGCAGGTTATTGTACGAGAGTTCCTTGCCGTGTAACTGGGTGAATACCTCGTCGAGCCTGCCGAAAAACTCACCCTGCTGATGCGGGTTTTCGCCATACCGAAGTAGGTGTGCATTGCCATTGCTCTGACGGAATTCGCGGTATCCTGTAAGGCCGGAGAAATACCTGAAAATGGCTGAATCATAATGCGACGACATGGCAAAAGCATAGGCGGCAAAACGCAGGCGCTCTTCTTCCGAAACAAAGCAGGTGTCAGCACCTAATATCTCTAACAATTCAGCATAATGTTTTGCGTCGGGAACGATCAGCACATCACGGTAGTTTTTGGCGCCGGCACGGATCAGGGAGATCCCGCCGATATCAATCTTTTCGATAATCTCCTGATGCCCGGCCCCTGAAGCCACCGTTTTTTCGAACGGATAGAGATCCACAATCACCAGGTCGAAGGGCGGAATGCCGTATTGCTGCATTTCTGACTGATCAGCGATGTTGTCGCGACGGCCCAGAATGCCACCGAATACCTTTGGGTGAAGCGTCTTTACCCTTCCTCCGAGAATGGAGGGATAATCGGTCAGCGATTCTACTGTTTGTACCGGAATGCCCAGCGATTCAATAAACCTGTGGGTTCCCCCGGTGGAATATATGGCAACACCGCAATGATTCAATAACTTTACGACCGGTTCAAGGCCGTCTTTATGATACACCGATATCAGGGCCGACCTGATCTGTTTTTTTTCGCTCATATTTTATTCTCCCTGATTGAAGCGGTAGGATTACTAAATGTGATCAATTACAACGTAGTGTATTTGTCAGTAATACAAAGTAATACCGGAAAAGCATCCCGCTCTTTACGGCTGTGCAAGTTTATTAAAAATCGGCTGAGTTTGCAAGGATGAAATCGTTCAGTTGAAAAGATTTATACAATAAAACATTAAACTTGCCCGGACTTCCCGGTAATGGCAGGTAGGATTGATCTGTCAGGTGTTGCACTTCCCTCTCCGGAATTGGTCGGACCATGGAACCACCTGTCTGTTATTGGTTAACAGGTAAAATCTTCAGCAATTTTTCCTGTCATATAGTTTGTGGCTGTCACATTTATCTCAAACTTCTGCAGTATAAGCGGAAAGCCTGTAATTTTGAACTCAAGGATTCCCTGATTCTGATTTTTCTTACCTTTACCAACCCTCAGAGCTATACTGATGAAAAGATCGCTGATATTTATCCGGCTTATCCGTGAAAGCTACATGTTCGCGCTTACGGCCATTGTTGTGAATAAAGTTCGCACCCTGCTTTCACTCCTGGGTATCACCATCGGCATCTTCTCCATTATTTCAGTTTTTACGGTTTTCGATTCGGTGGAGAGGACCATACGAGATAGTATAAATACATTGGGCAGCAATGTGTTATATGTTCAGAAATGGCCATGGGCCTTTGGTGGAAGTGATTATCCCTGGTGGAAATATATGAAACGCCCGGAGCCCTCCATGACCGACCTGGCCGAGATTCAGCGCAGGAGCCAGGCCACGGAGGCCAGCGGATACATGGTGGCACTTAACAGGACCGTTAAGTTTGAAAATGCGGCGGTCGAAAACGCCACCATCGTTGCTGTATCACACGAATACAGCGATGTAACCCCCATCGAATTCACGACAGGGCGGTATTTTACCACCGAAGAATCGGCAGGAGGCCGGCCGGTAGCCATCATAGGAAGCGATATCGTGAAAAACCTTTTTACCATACCCAACCCTGTAGGGCAGCGCATCAAGGTATTCGGACAAAAGGTTGAAGTGATCGGCTTGCTCAAAAAGGAAGGCAACGTAAACTTCGGCGATTCCAATGACGATCAGGTGATTCTGCCGGTGAACTTTGCACGGAATTTCATTGACCTTAAACGCGACAATCTCGGCGCGGCTATTATGGTCAGGGCTAAGCCCCAGGTCAGCAATGATGAACTCCGGGATGAGCTTACCGGTATTATGCGTTCGGTACGAAAGCTTAAGCCCGGTGTGGAAGACGATTTTGCCATCAACGAAACCAGCGTGATTTCGCAAGGCTTTGACAGTCTTTTCAGCGTGATCTCGCTGGTTGGATGGATCATTGGCGGTTTTTCGCTGCTGGTCGGAGGCTTTGGAATAGCCAACATAATGTTTGTTTCAGTAAAGGAACGTACTGCGCAAATCGGGATTCAGAAAGCCATGGGCGCAAAAAACTATTTTATTTTGCTGCAGTTTTTGTTCGAAGCGGTGTTTCTCTCCCTTTTCGGCGGGATTGTAGGTCTGCTGATTATTTTTGTAATCACCCTGGCCATTTCTGCCGCTTTTGACATGAATCTGATACTGACGGCAGGAAATATTATTCTTGGTGTCAGTGTTTCAGCGTTCATCGGACTTGTGTCGGGTTTCCTGCCTGCCTGGTCGGCTTCGCGACTCGATCCGGTAGAAGCCATGAGGTCGACCTTCTGAAATTGCCGGCTCCGGGATGCAATCCTGGCCGGATGGTTTCGGGCCGAATGATTAATCTCCGGAAAAACCTGCTTCATGGTCATACCCGGTACCAGCGCACCCAAACACCAGCACACCCGAGCACCTGCGTACCCGAACACCTAAACACATCAACGATATGCTCAACGACCTAACCGCCAACAGCTGGATAGAATTACAGGATCTGCTCTTTCGCGATGCATATGATCAGCGCCTGGGAAGGTTCCGTTCCTCTTTTATTTTCAGGGGGTTGTCGGATGCGCGTTATGAGCTGAAAACAAGCCTGATGCGCCTTGAAGGGCCATACAGCGATCTGGAACGTCATCTGTTGCGCAACTTCAGGAAATATGCCCACCGCAATGCCGTGCCTGGTGAATCGGTGTGGAACCTGATGGCCCTGGCCCAGCACCACGGGTTGCCCACCCGTCTGCTCGACTGGACGTACTCACCTTTTGTTGCCTTGCATTTTGCCACGGCCAATCTGCAGAAGTTCGACATCGACGGGGTAATCTGGTGCATGAACTATGTGAAATCCAGTGAGTTTTTGCCGGCTCCGCTGCACACCACCATTATGGAGGAAGGATCCAACGTATTTACCCCGCAAATGCTTGATACACAATGTAACTCCTTAAAACAGCTGGATACCCTGCATGAAAGGCGGTTTGTGATATTTCTGGAGCCTCCGTCGATGGACGAGCGCATTGTTAACCAGCACGCACTTTTTTCGCTGATGTCAGGTTCCAGTCTGCTGATGAACCACTGGCTTGAGGATCATCCCGAACTTTTTTACCGGATCATTATCCCGGCTTCACTTAAATGGGAAATACGCGACAAACTCGACCAGGCCAATATCACCGAAAGGGTGCTCTTCCCGGGCCTCGATGGCCTCAGCAGCTGGCTGAAACGGCAATACAGCCCGAAGGAATTATCTCCGGAATAATACCAGTTTGGATAGTATCAGCATTTTATCTTCAAGCCATTGTTATCTAAGCCTGGCAGCCTGATTATCCGGGCTTTGAGATTATCCTTTAATTTTTCCTTCCATCTTTACTTCATAATCCCTAATTTTACCATTCGAAAATATAGAAAAATGCAGAAACGCTGGGTACTGAAAGCGCGGGGCAATCCCGATAAGGTTGCCGCTTTGTCCGCTGAGCTTGGGATTGGTCCTGTACTGGCCGAGTTGCTGGTGCAGCGGGGGGTGAGTACATTTGAAGAGGCGAAGGATTTTTTCAGGCCGTCGCTCAGTCAGTTGCATGATCCTTTCCTGATGAAGGATATGGATAAAGCCGTGGAGCGCATCGTAAAAGCACTGGAAAACAAAGAGAAAATTCTCGTTTATGGTGATTACGATGTGGATGGCACTACTGCCGTATCGCTGGTTTATACGTTTTTGAAAGAACTGGGGCATGAAGCCCTTGATTTTTATATTCCCGACCGTTATTCCGAAGGTTATGGTATTTCTTTTAAGGGGGTTGATTTCGCGCATGACAATAATTTCAGACTGGTAATCGCCCTCGATTGCGGAATCAAGGCCATTGAGAAAATCCGCAAAGCCAATGAATATCAGGTGGATTTTATTATCTGCGACCATCACAGGCCCGACGATCATTTGCCCGATGCGGTTGCGGTACTCGATGCCAAGCGTCCCGACTGCGATTATCCCTACAAGGAACTTTCGGGCTGCGGCGTGGGATTTAAACTGATACAGGCACTTGCACAACGCCGGAACATCGCATTCGAAAGCCTCTACAAGTACCTCGACCTGGTGGTGGTAAGCATTGCTTCTGACATCGTGCCCATCACCGGCGAAAACAGGATTCTGGCTTATTACGGACTGAAACTCATCAACAGCAATCCGAGGCCCGGCTTCGAAGCCATATTGAAGTTTTCAAATATCAACCGGAAGCCGGGCGCTGAAGTAAGACTGGTAGAGGAGCTGGTGAATAACGGCAATAACGGCGATGATACAGATTGTATTTTCACGCGGGAACTGACCATTTCGGATCTTGTATTCCTGCTTGGTCCCCGCATCAATGCGGCAGGACGCATCGAAAGCGGCCGCAATTCGGTGGAACTGCTGATCTGCAACAATGCAGAGACAGCCGAAATTATCGGGCAGCAGATCAACGATTTAAATACCACCCGCCGCGACCTCGACTCCACCACTACCGATATGGCCCTGGATGCCATTAAGAACGACCAGAAACTCCTGAAGGCGAAATCAACAGTGGTGTATCATCCGGAATGGCACAAAGGCGTAATTGGGATTGTAGCTTCGAGACTGATAGAGGTTTATTACCGGCCTACCATTGTGCTTACCCATTCAAATGGTCTGGTAACCGGTTCGGCGCGCTCGATCAAGGATTTTGATATCTATGATGCCATTGACGAGTGCAGCGACCTGCTCGAACATTTCGGCGGGCACAAGTATGCTGCCGGTCTTTCACTAAAACCGGAAAAACTGGACGAATTCATCGAAAAATTCGAACAGGTGGTGAGCCGCGGAATTACGGAAGATATGCTATCTCCGGAAGTGGAAATTGACCTCAGGATCAACCTGAATGAAATCGGGCCAAAATTTTTCAAGGTGCTGAAGCAGTTTGCCCCTTTCGGCCCTGGAAATATGTCGCCGGTATTCCAGACCGACAGTGTGATAGACAACGGATACGGCAGGATTGTCGGCAAGAACCACCTGAAACTGACCATCGGACATCCCGAAATCTCTTCATCGCCCTTCCCGGCAATTGCCTTCCAACAGGGTGATTATTATCCTTACATCTGCCAGGGGAAACCCTTCAGCATATGCTACCACATAGAGGAAAATGAATGGAACAATCAGAAGTCCATTCAGCTGAATATCAAAGATATTAAAATTCCGGAAGCCGGGGAAGCCTGACCCTTGTTAACCGTTTGTTTCAGAAGTTCATAAATGTTCTGACTACCAGGTAAATCCCAAAAATAACCAGCAATATTCCAACCGCGTGGTTAATCATAATCAGGAAGCGGGGCTTGAGGTAATGTTTTAAACGGCTGGCAACAACCACCTTGACCATGTCGGTGGCAAAAATGGTGAGCAGGGTTCCGCTGAAAAATGCTTCAATTGCGCTTGAATCGGCTTCATGGCTACTGCTGACGGTTACCATTGCCGAAATCCAGAAAATCCATACAAAGGGATTGGCGAAATTCAGGAAGAAACCTTTGAAAATATAGGTGAGCGGCCCCGGCATTTTCACTTCCATCAGGCTGTTATCATCGGCAATATGAACTTTACGCAGGAATGTCACAATACCGAAGGCTACCAGAATAATTCCGCCTATTATTCCGAACATCAGATAGTTGCGTTGATTGCCAAACACTTGTAAGGCGCCCAGGTAGCAGAGTAAAACCAGGACGAGGTCGCTCAGAAATATGCCGGCTGCAAGCAGAATGCCCCTGTACAGCCCCCTGTGAATGCTGGTCTGAATCAGCGAAAACATAGCCGGGCCAAGCATTATGGCCAGGGTCAGTCCCAGAATCATACCTTCGAGAAAAGGGTGCATATTATCTGATGGATGCGATTGTTCTTACTTGCATATCATATATTAACCCGTTCCTGTAGCCGGTGTTTGATACCGGCCGGAATTTACATTCTGTTCCGGTAGTTTTTGTCAAGAAATTCTTCCCAGTGAAGATGCTTTTCATTTTTTATAACTCTCGGAAACTTGTGCTGTCCGCCCTCTTTGCCCAGGATTTTCATGTAATCATAGAAAAGCTGCAACGGCAGCACTTCAACCAGCACTTCGCGGATGGCGGCAATACGCTCCACACGATAATCATCGTTCAGATCCTTCAGGTTCTGGTCAATGCGGTCGCGGATGGCTTTCACATCAAGGGTTGATAGATCGGAAGGGGTTCCCAGGTACCATTTATGGGCAAACATACTGTCATGTTTGATTCCGGCAACGGTAAACTCAGGTACGGGAATATTTGTCTGTTCTTCAAGCAGTTGTATGGCCCTGTTCATGTTTTCCTGCGAAAGGTGTTCCCCGCAGAGGTTCAGAAAATGTTTGGTCCTGCCTGTAATCACAATTTCTGACAAGGCCTTGCTGGTAAATTTGATGGTGTCGCCGATCAGGTATCTCCAGGCGCCGGCGCAGGAGGACAGTATCAGGGCATATTCTTTTCCTTCCTCAACCTGATCAATGGTAAGGGTTTCAGCATCAGGAAGGAAATGGCCTTCATGGTCAAAGTTTTTGTCATTGAAAGGGATAAATTCAAAGAATAACCCGTTGTCGAGCACCAGTTGCATCGCATTGGTATTCGGGCGCGACTGATAGGCAATAAACCCCTCCGAAGCAAGATAGGTTTCAATGTATGTAATCGGCCGGGCAAGCAACTTTTCAAATGTTTTGGCGTAAGGGGCGAACGAAACTCCGCCGTGAACGTATATCGACAGGTTCGGCCAGACATCATGAATCGTCTTTACATTATAGTGTTTGATGATTCTTTCCATCAGTATCTGCAGCCATGCGGGAACGCCGACGATCACGCCGATATCCCAGTTCTTTGCATTCTTGACGATCTCATCGAGTTTGGTGGTCCAGTCACGCTCTTTCGAGATGCGTTTGCCTGGTTTATAAAAGTGCTGGAACCAAAAAGGAATATTTCCGGCTGTAATTCCCGAAAGGTCACCCTCGTAATAGGTGCCGTTGAACTGCAGATGGGTGCTGCCGCCGAGCATCAGGATGCCGCGTTCATAAAATTCGCGCGGGAAGTCATACCTGGCCAGCGAAAAAATCTGCCTGATGCTGGTTTTCTTGATCGCCCTGAGCATATCTGCCGTCACCGGGATGTATTTGCTGGAAGCTTCACTGGTTCCCGAACTCAGGGCAAAATACTTCACCTTACCGGGCCAGCTTACAAACGCTTCACCGTTCAGTGTGCGGTACCACCAGCGCTGATGAATGGCATTGTAGTCATGCAAGGGGACCTTTTGGCGGAATGCCTGAATGAAGTCCTTCTGCCTGAGCATATTGCCAAATTCATAGGTTTCACCAAGCGCGGTGTACTGGGCCTCGCGAAGGAGCTTTTTTAATGTAGCCATCTGTTGCTTTTCGGGCGATAAACGCCTGATTTTTTCAAGAGGTATCTTACTGGGGAATTCTATCGCGCTCTTGATGATGGAACCAAGGATTGGCATATGACGGTTTCTTTATTAAACTGCGATTATCGGGATGTAAAATTAATTATTTTTTGATTTCTCATCAAATACGGCTTCAGGCCTGTAATAACCGGAGGTTAGATAGTATATCCGCATAATGGTTACAACCAGGAATGAGTCAGGATAATTATATCCGGATTTATCCATACAGGAATCCACGTCACTTCAGTTCCGTGTACGAGAAACCGGGCTGATTCCGGGAGTTGAAATTCAGGATTTTTGTTATAAATTTGAGAATATTTCATAAACATTCCTGTCATGACCGTGAAAAGAACAATTTCAGCCATGCTGCGCGTTTTAGCCGGCATCCTGCTTGCCTTGCTGATTCTGATTGCAGGTTTTCTTGCCTGGCAAACCATCCGGGAGTTCAGCCCCGGTGAAATGGTTCATCTTCCTGTGGAAGGGCAGGCGGGAATTGTTCCCGATACAATGACAATAACAACTTACAACATCGGCTATTGCGGTCTGGGCGCCGAAATGGACTTTTTTTATGAAGGCGGAAAGATGGCCCGGCCCGGCAGGGAACAATTATCGGTATATGAAGACGGCGTCCTGAAAAGGCTGGAGACCTTTTCAGGACATGACTTTATGTTGCTGCAGGAGGTGGATGCATGTGCCAGACGAAGCTGGTATTCGAATCAGTTGAAGATGGTCACGGATCATTTCAGCGATTTCGGAAATTACTTCGCCATGAACTATCAGGCCTGGGTGCCTTTACCGGTCACCAACCCTATGGGGAAGGTCAGGGCAGGACTTTTAACCCTGTCAAAGCATACACCCTCCGGTGCGGTTCGGGTTGCATTTAAATCAGGCTACTCATGGCCGATGAGACTGTTTATGCTGAAGCGTTGTTACCTGGTAACCAGGTATAATGCGGGATTCGGGAAAGAACTGGTACTGGTTAACACCCACAATTCGGCCTTCAGTGATGCAGCGGAGATTCGCAAAACCGAACTTGCCCAGCTCAGGGAACTGATGGAAACCGAATATACCAAAGGAAATTTTGTACTGATAGGGGGCGACTGGAACCAGAATCCGGTGGGATTCGACACAGCCCTGCTGCTGCCGCAATACCTGCCAAAACTGATCGAGCCTCCCATTCCTGATGATTTTCTGCCTGAAGGCTGGAAGTTTGCCTATGATCCCCTGCATAGCACCAACCGTGATGTAAACATCCCTTATACGGCAGGCAAAACCAGAACCACCCTGATTGATTTCTTTGTATTATCACCCAATATTGACTTGCTGAACGTTGAAACTACCGAAACCGGTTTTACCGAAGCCGACCACCAGCCGGTTACCATACGGATTGTGCTGAAAAGCAATGATAAATGACTGTTCGGCGTAGTCTGCGACAACATCGAAATCCATATGTGAGAAATAAAGAAAATAACATTTTCCTGCACCTGTCATTGCCTGCAAATGCATCGCAACATGCTTTACTTCTCGTTGGGGTCTTTCTCACCATTGGTAAGCTGCTCCAATTCTGTATTTATTTCGTCTTCCCATTTTTTAAGAGCCGCTTCATTTTCACCGTATTCTGTCTCCTCATAAAACCTTGTTTTAGCGTTTTCCAAATCCATATGATACCAATTGATTATGCTGAATAATTTCTTCCTGTTTCCAATTATTGGCTTCCATGAATTCAGATTGTTCTCTAACCTTTTTGCATAGAGTTGGGTTAAAGTAAAGAGCAACTTAATATGTTTTTCATTTTCGGTGGTTTTAAATGATTTCTTAACCTTCGAGATATCGCTGTAAAAAACCGCCTGAGCTTTATAATTTTTACAAACTCCCGTCCAGTGTGACCATTTCCAGCTTACAAAAATTCTTGAGATAAACTCGTATGGGACTTCGCTTGACTCCGGCAGTTCTATCATAAAATTGTCCCATCTGATTTTTGTTTTATCCTCCCAGCTGATCGTTTTCCGGACATCTTCTTTAAGGATGGGCTTTGAATTTTCATCTATTTTAACGTAGTAATATTTTGCAATGCATCTGTAACAGGCACTTCTGTGATATGGGGGATAATCTGCTCCCGGTTTGATTTCCAGAATGATATTTATGAGGTTGGCATTCAGGCTACATGCATTGGATTTTAATATTTCAATGGCTGCCTCTTCAGAGCAAACTTTCCGGCGCATGTAAACGATTGGCTCATCCAGCGTTATACTTCCCAGATATTGGGCATCGAGTCCGAAAAGGTCGCTGTTTTTCAGAATTTCAGGGTTGCATAAGGTATCTGCCGGTGCCGGAGTCGCGGATTGAAAATTTGTGCTTATTTTATGGGAGCAGCCGGCCAATAAAGTTACGGATATCAGCAGTAACAGTTTTCTCATGGAAGTCATGGATTATTTAGTGAAGCGAATGTATGGAGAATAACCGTGTGTTCCGGACTGATGCAAACGTTCCGTTCTGATGTCAATATTTACAATCCGTCGTCCGCAAACAGATCTGCCGCAATGCCGTCGGCCATAAGTTTCCCTTTATTGGTCAGGATATAAACTTCGTGGTCTTTCAGGATATGGCCTGAAGCAACGTATTTAACGATGCCTTTCACGAAATGACTCAGGTAATCTTTTCCGAACCGAAGTGCAATTTCGCTTTCCCGGCAGCCCCACATGGTTCGCAGTCCGGTCATTACATATTCATTGAATTGCTGATTTATTTCAAGGATTTCAATGTCATGCGGAATTTTTCCGCTTTCGATGGCCTGCAGGTATTCTCCGATTCCTGAAACATTCCATTGCCTTGATCCTCCATTGAAAGAGTGCGCCGACGGGCCCAGTCCCAGGTAGGGTTCGCCTTTCCAGTAGGCAGTATTATGCCTGGCATACCGGTCAGGTTTGCAAAAGTTGGAGATTTCATAATGCAGGTATCCGGCTTTTTCCATGGCTTCCATCAGCAGTTCGAAATGCCGCACCGCCTGACCTTCCTCCACCGGGGCAATTTTCCCCTTGCGGATCATCACATCGAGTGCTGTGCGCGGTTCTACCGTGAGCGCGTAAGCCGAAAGGTGCGGGATTTTTCTGTTGATGACCTGCTGAAGGTTCCCGAGCCAGGCCTCGTCGCTCAGCACCGGGAATCCGTAAATAAGGTCAATGGTGAGGTTTTCAAATCCGTTATCCTGCGCCAGGTCAATGCATTCCAGGGCCTTGCTTCCTGTGTGGATGCGGTTCAGATAGCGCAGATCTTCATTACGGAAAGACTGAACGCCCATACTCAGCCGGTTGATGCCGAGCTCTTTCCAGGCTTTCAGACTATCACGGCTCACATCGTCTGGATTTGCTTCCAGGGTGATTTCCGCATCCCCCGAAAGGGAAAAGTTGTTTGTAACGGCATCCATAATCCCGCCAAGGAGAGCAGAATTGAGCAGGGAAGGGGTTCCGCCGCCGAAATAAACTGATGAAACTGTTGCGTCGTTAAGATACGAATGCTGGAGCACAGCTTCGCGGGCAATAGCCGAAGCGACTTCGGGCATAAACTTCGTGGAAGCGACCGAGAAAAAGTTGCAGTAGTGGCATTTTTGCCTGCAATAGGGGATATGGATATATATTCCTGCCAAGAGCTTGTCTGTTCTAATGCAATTAAGTCCGGCGGGCTGGAAAATGTTTAGTTCCCGGCCACAACAGTAATCCCCAGCGGAATTACTTCAAAATTCATAGGTGTATGTCCGAGCGATTCGCCGTCGGTTTCGAGGTACATGGGTTGATCCGACTCTATTTCCACCTTTGCTCCCCTGAATGTCTTTACCTGGGGAAGTTTCAGAAAAGAGCCATCGTAAAGCTTTTTCACGCTGCGGATAACCAGCAGTCTGCTCACGCGGGTGATTACGGTTACATCGAAGAGGCCGTCGTCGGGGATGGCATTCGGCGCCTGCATCATCCCTCCTCCGTTAAAGCGGCAGATGGCGACACTCATGGTGAAAACGCCCGCTTTCAGTTCCTGTCCGTCAACCTTTACCCTGGCATAAGTCGCTTTGTAACTGATCAGGCTGGTAAAGAGGCTGATCAGGTATGAGAAGGGGCCGCTTTTGCCTTCCTGCTTCACCTTGTTGGTGCGTTTGGCTACCATGGCATCGAATCCAAGCCCGGCCATGTTGATAAAATGCCGTTGTTTCTGAAGGTCCTTGCTGTGATAGCTTACTTTGCCCACATCCTGGAGTCTGGTATTTTCGCGTGCAATCACATCAATGGCACCTTTATAATCCAGGGGAATGTTGAATGACCGGCCCCAGTCATTTCCGGTTCCCACCGGGATCATGGCCAGGGTGATTTCGGCGGGCGGCAAACGCTTTTGGGTATAGATGCCGTTCACCACCTCATTCAGGGTGCCATCGCCACCCACCACGATGATCTTTCTGAATCCGGCCTCGATATGTTTGCGGGCAAGCCTTACCGCGTGGTTGGGGTGCTCGGTGAAGACATTGGTAAAGCTGATGCCTGCCTCGTTCATCAGTCGTGCTATTTCAAGCCAGTCCTTCTCTCCTTTACGCCGACCGGCATTAGGATTGACAATGACAAACCATTCACCGTCTTTGTGCATAGCTTTGGTTCTATAAAGTTATGGGTTAACCAACGAATCAAGTTTTTGTTTTACCTGCAAAGGGCTGATGCTCAGCATACATTGGCAGGGGCCTGTTTTTCTGCATTGGCTGCATTCCTTATCTGCAACAAGGTAATCAGCTCTTTTACCCAGTGGGGCCCAGCGTCCGGGATGCATAGGCCGGATAGGTGGATAAATACCCAGCGCCACCTTGCCCAGTGCAGCGGCCAGATGCAACGGACCTGTGCTGGCTGCGATCAGGCCGTCAGCTGTATTGATGAACGAAATCATTTCATCCAGACTCATTTTTCCTGTAGTATCAGTCACTTCACCGGCCTTATCAAAAAAGCCTTCTTCTTTCAGCATGGCGCCTTCAGCCGCTGTTCCGGTAATAAATACCTTATATTCTGATGCAGGAAGCATGGCCGATAGTTTCGCGAAATTGGCACTGCCCCACTCACGGGCACTTCCTTTTGATTTCGGATGCAGAATCAGGTTGAACCGTGCGCGGTCGATCAGGGATTCAAGAGGTTCCGGGAGGCTTTTTATCCGGTTCATTCCATAAAGGCCGGGAATGTCTTCCACCGGAATCATGGACCCTTTCAGCAGGCCGGAAGTCAGTCTGATGTTTAGCATTGCTTCGTGCAGGGGGGAGTTTTTTCTTGAAAGTCTTACCAGTTTGTTGCAGGTAGAATAATGATAAAGCCGTCCGGTGGATCCGATCCGTTCAGGAATACCGGCACGTTTTGCCAGGTGTGCAATTTCCTTTACAGGGAATACATGCAGGATAAGTCCGGCCTGCAGGTTGTGCATAAACTTAACCTGTTCCGGAAACGGCAATGACGATATCTCTTTCCAGTCGATAAATTCATCAGCGTGTTCGCAGGCTTTTACCACCGCTCTGGTATAGGACTGCCCGAGAAATACAATGTCCGTTCCGGGATAGTATTTTTTGAGCAGACCAAGCAGGGGCAGGGTAAGCACCACGTCGCCAATACTGTCGGTGCGGCTGATGATGATCTTCCGGTAATTGCGTTGTCTGCTCAAGCCCGTTTGTTTTTCGATTGCTGAAGTTGCCTTATTTTCCTGTATTTCAGATAGGTTGCATAGGCACTTATGCGCGAGATGGTAAAGCCTGCCCGGCCGTCAAGTATACCGAGTTTAATAAAGTAGTCGCGCAGGAATTTCACAAAAGGACTTATCACCATTACCAGCCAGGGGGCACGCTTTCCGTTGTTGAACTGTGTTCTTGCAAGGATGGTGGTAAAGTATTCCACCTGCCTGTAGTGATCGTTGAGGGTATAATAGCTGTAATGAAGGATGTTTCCTTCCAGATGAGCCGTGGATGCGTCTTTTTCGGTGAGCTCGAACCTGTCGTGTGGGTTTTCGCCTCCCCAGCGCCCTTTGCGGGAGTCCCACAACCTGAGTTTACGGTCAGGATACCAACCGCAATGGTATATCCACTTTCCGCAATAGTTGGTCAGGCGGTTCATGGTATATCCGTCATGTTTCCAGTCCTCTTTAACCTTTCGTATGGATTCTGTCAGGGTTTCATCCAGGGCTTCATCCGCGTCAAGAGACAGTATATGGGGGTACAGGGCATGATTTATCGCCCTGTTTTTCTGTTCAATATGGCCTTCGAACTTGTGTTGGACAAACCTTGCCCCGTGCGCTTTGCAAATATCTTCCGTTTTATCGGTTGACATCGAATCAAGCACCACAATATCATCGGCTATACTGTGCACCGATTCAAGACAGCGCCCAATATTGCGTTCTTCATTGTATGTAATGATCACTACTGATAACCTGATCATACGCTGTTGCGGGCTAAGAAATTTAATGGTCGATATTGTGAACTTTACGGGCATTTGCCTGCCGGAATAGCCGGTATTTTAATGGAACCGGTTCAAACCATTCAGCCAGGATGCTTTATCGTTCCCTGCAAATATAGCCCGGCTCTGATAAATTGCGAATTATTTCAGACTTTTTCTTTTGAAAAGCCAATTGTCCGTATCAGTAGGTCAGACATAATCTCTGCTAAATCAACTTTTTTCGCCATTTCCCCGATTTCAGGTAGAGGAATGAAAGCAATGAAAGCACCATGAAGTAAATATATTCGCTGGTCCATACCAGTTCAATCTCAAGATTCATCCTTACAGCAAGTACCCATGCAACAATCAGGTAAACGGCAATGGTAGCGAATTCTATC
This sequence comes from Lentimicrobium saccharophilum, assembly GCF_001192835.1. Taxonomy (NCBI): domain Bacteria; kingdom Pseudomonadati; phylum Bacteroidota; class Bacteroidia; order Bacteroidales; family Lentimicrobiaceae; genus Lentimicrobium; species Lentimicrobium saccharophilum. The sequence goes on along the minus strand of NZ_DF968182.1, from coordinate 2,681,236 downwards.
AGCAGGGCAGTAGCAGTATTGGCAGTTCCGCTGACACCGTTGAAAAGGATACTGGAAAACGAAAACAGCAGGAGGGCTGACATGACAACATAAAATGACGGGATGGTCTGGGAGATCAGTTCCGGGTCGGAGGTGTAAACAGATATCAGAATCCGTGGAATAAATGCAGAAACCAGCACTACACTTCCGATCAGTATGAAATTCATCAGGGCAACTTTTTTAATCAGGGGAATCACATAATCGGGTCTGCCCTGGCCTATTACGTTGCTGACCAGGGAGTTGGTAGTTGATCCGAAGGCAAAAACCGGGATCATTAGCACGATGTAAGCGCTCCGGATAATATTTGAAATAGCCAGCGGGCGTTCTCCCATCTTCTCAATAATCATAAAGAATACAAACCATCCGGCAAGGGAGAGAAAATACTGCAGCATGACAAATACGGAAATTTCGAGGGTGGTGCGGACCACTTTCCAGTCGAACCGTCCAAACCGGAAGAGATTGTAGTGATGCAGGTTTACCCGGTGGAAGGTATAGGTAAAGAAAAAGATGGCAGAGGCGAGTTCTGCAATTACTGAAGCGATGGCAGCACCTTTGATGCCCATGGCCGGAAAGCCGAGGTGGCCGAAAATAAGCACATAATCAAGCAGAACATTAACCCCTGCCATAATCAGGGCATTGTAGGTGAGCACACGGGTATTGGTTGTTCCGATGTAGAAGGAGCGCAGCAGTACGTTTGCAAAAGCAAAAAACAGTCCGTAGATCCGGTATTGCAGGAAGTCGAGACTGGCGCTGTAAACGGCGTCGGAAGCAATCATCGGCCGCAGCATATACGGAGAGAAAAATTTGATGACCAGGAAAAGCAGTAGTCCGAGAAAAGTCAGGAAATACAGGCTGTTGTCGGTAATTCTTCCGATATCGGCATAGTTTTTTTCTCCGTTACGGCGGGCAATCAGAATCTGCGCCCCGATGCCAAACCCAAACACCAGCATGAAGAGTGAGATATAGAAAAGACCGGCAAGCGCTGCAGCGCCCAGTTCCACTTCTCCAACCCGTCCAAGGAAAGCCGTATCGGTAACATTTACCACATTCTGGGCAACCAGGCTCAGTATGATGGGAAGGGAGATATCCCATATTTTCCGGTACGAAGGCAGGCGTTGACTCATTTGTGGCTGCAAAGATAAAGCAAAACAGCCATCTTTTTCACCGGCCGGGAGTTGATATTCTGTCAGGCTTGGAAGGGATCATTCCTGAAAGGTAACCTTCAAAATTCTATTTTTTCCAGAAAGAGGCGGAGAAGAGGATCAATACCGTAAACAGTTCCAGACGACCCAGCAACATCAGAAAAGCGAGCACCCATTTGCCGGCCATGGGGACAGTACTGTAATTCAGGACAGGACCGACAGTGCCAAGGCCGGGGCCGATATTGCCCAGGCTGGCGGCAACAGCGCCAACAGCAGATTCGAACTCCATTCCCATCGCTGACATCACCAATGAGCCGAAGGCGAATATGATGATGTAGATCAGGAAAAAAGCCAGCACATTGAATATGATCTGCTGTGAGATGGATTTTCCGTTCAGGCGCACGGGCAGCAAAGCCTGCGGATGCACAATGCGCTTTAGTTCCATCCGGCTGTTTTTAAAAAGCAGGATGATTCGTACAATTTTAATGCCTCCACCGGTGGATCCGGCACAGCCCCCGGTAAACATCAGCAGGAAGAGCAGCAACCAGGTGAAGAATGGCCAGAGGAGGTAATCACTGGTGATAAATCCGGTGGTGGTAACTATGGATACTACCTGGAAAAGGGCATCGCGGAAAGCTTTGCCGGGCCCGAGGTGTTGCGTGTAAAAAAGCGCTGCTGCGATGATTACCGTTGCGGTGATCAGCAACATGGTATACACCCGCAGTTCTTCGTTTCGGAATACCTTTGAGAACTGTCGTTTTATGGTGAAGTAGTGCAGGGTAAAAGATATTCCCGCAAGGTACATGAATATAATAATTACGTACTGAATGTAAGGTGAAAAGCCGGCAATCGAATCATTCCGCGTGCCGAATCCCCCGGTTGCCATGGTGCCAAATGCATGACAAAGACTTTCAAATAAATTCATTCCGCCCAGCATCAGCAATATAGTCTGTACAAGTGTTAGTGCCACGTAAATGATCCACAGGCGTTTGGCTGTTTGGGTAATGCGCGGGTGCAGCTTGTCGGGCGTAAGACCGGGAACCTCTGCTACGAAGAGCTGCATACCTCCTATACCCAGGATGGGAAGGATGGCGAGGGATAAAACTATGATTCCCATGCCCCCTATCCAGTGGGTCATGCTTCTCCAGAAAAGAATGCCTTTGGGGAGTGCTTCTATATCGGTGAAAATGGTTGCCCCTGTAGTGGTAAATCCTGACATGGTTTCGAAAAACGCGTCAGTATAGCTGGTGGTAACGCCGCTCAGAATAAAGGGAATGGCTCCGAAAAATGAAATAATAACCCAGGTGAGCGATACAATGATGTACCCCTCGCGTTTACCGATTGAGTTCTGGTCAAGTTTTTTATTGAAAGACCAGAGTATTAGTCCCACCAGCCCTATTCCGCTGCCAGAAACCAACAGTGGCAGAAAATCGTGCGCGGGATCAAACAGGCGGAGGTGGTCCAGACAGTAAGGATCATACCAGGCCGAAAATCCCAGGCTGCTGAGCATAAACAATCCTTCAATCACCATCAGCAATCCGGTGATCTTCATAATGGCATTCAGGTTGATCCTGCTTTTGGCGGCCATAACAGATTATGATTGATCGATCTGGGCTGAAAGATATGTATAAAATTAATTAAACAGGGCCTGAACTTTGCTGATGGCTTCCGGAAGGGCAAAAATCACCACCTTATCGCCTTCCTGTATCTGGAAATCGCCTACTGCAATGAAACTCTGCATCCCCCTGACGATTCCGCCGATGATACATCCTTTCGGGATATCGATTTTTTTGATGGGGCGGCGGGTGACATAGGCTCCCGGCTTAACGACAAACTCGAGCACCTCGGCGTCGATACCGCTGAGGCATTTGATGCTTGTAACCTCGGCATCCATGGTAAAGCGTACGATGTACGAAGCCGTGATCAGCTTTTTGTTGATGATGGTTTCTATGCCGATGCTCTGCGATATGCCGATGTAGTCGATGTTCTCCACCAGCGGGATCACGCGCTTTACGCCGAAACGCTGGGCCAGCAGGCAGGTCAGGATGTTGGTCTCATAGTCGTTGGTCACCGCGATAAAGGCGTCCATATTGCGGATACCTTCATCTTCGAGCAGGTCGATGTCGCGCGCATCTGCATTGATGATCAGGGTGTGTTCCAGCTGGTCGATCAGGTTCAGGCAGCGTTCCTTGTCGATTTCGATCAGCTTCACATTCATGTCGCGTTCGATGCGGCGAGCGGTTTTCCGGCCGATGCGGCCCCCACCGACAATCATCACATTGCGGATCTCCTGTTTCTGTTTGCCGCCAAGCCTGAGCAGGGAGTCCACCCCGTCGGGTTTGGTGATCACATAGGCCAGGTCATTTAGTTTAAATACATCATCCCCTTTCGGGATGATGGTTTTATTATTCCGGTGTATGGCAATCGCCCTGAAATCGAGGCGGGGATTTTCATGGGCAACCTGGTTGAGGGTCTTGTTCAGCACCAGGGCTTTTTCATCCAGTTTGATAAGAAAGAGCGACAGGCGGCCTTCGGAAAAGTCGAAGATTTCGGTGGCCGCGGTCTGCCCGAGGAGCTTCACGATCTCTTTGGCAGCGATCCGCTCGGGACAAACCATGGCATCTATCCCCAGTGAGCGCATGATTTCACGGTTCTCGATGGTCAGATACTCCGTGTTGTTGATGCGGGCGATCGTCCGGCGGGCGCCCAGTTTTTTGCCCAACACACAGGTGGTGATGTTGATTTTTTCGTCGTGAACCACCGAAATCAGCAGGTCGGCACGGCGCACATTGGCCTGCTCCAGCACACTGATGGAAGTGGAATCCCCGGTGATGGTCATCAGGTCGGTATGCGTTTCAATCATCTTCAGCAGCTCCTGATGCGGATCTACGATGGTGATGTTATGGTTTTCGCCGGAAAGCATTTTGGCCAGGTGGAACCCGACTTCCCCGTCTCCGGCTATGATAATGTTCATTGCTGTTTATGATTGGAAATTAACCCGCAAATGTACTACATTTCGATGCTTAATGGTAAAATTGTTACTGCTAATCGCTAAACCTTGATTCAATACAGAGCACCCAATTTTACCCCCCCCCCCCATAAATCATTGATTATTCCCTGCAGGGCCCGTTATGCCCGACCTCAATATTGTCCGGGAATTGAACTGTTCATGAGAAGCCGGTGAAAAGCCTCTTGTTTTTATTATAGAAATCATGACTTCCTGACATTACTTTATTATCGATGCGTTCAAGCAGCAGATTAACAACCTGATATTGATTTTTTCATTCTCGGTTATTTGTCAGTTTTGCCTGATGATTAAGGTTTTTATTTAAGGATGCGGATGAAATAAAAAAAATGAGGCATTTTCTCCTTTATTGATAGGGGTAAACACAGCTTTGATTGTCTTTTATATAGAGTAAGCATAATACGATAGCAAAAGTTTGTAGTTTTTTGCTATTACCGGGTTTCCAGTTATTTGAAAACCATGGTATTATAAGGTGAAGGTTTTCGCATACTGTATTTTTTCCCGGGCATAATAATATAAAATAATGATTCTGGCTGGGATAAATAGTTGTAATATTAATAATACATGATTATTTATGAGAACAATAATTCTGATGACCGGGTTTATCGTTACCTTGTGTTTTAATTTAAACGCTCAATCTTTTATTTTTAACAAAATTTATCATTTCGGGCCCGAGGCAGATCATGAAAAAGCCCAGAGCATTATAGAAACTGAAAAAGGTTTCATCATAGCGGGAGATGTTGATTCATATATCATCCCATATACCGGGAATAAACTGTTGCTATATGAAATTGATAAAGAAGGAAACCTGATCTGGAGCAGGCAGTTCTATAATGCTGATTATGACAGGTTCTCCTCCGGGTGTAATCTTTTCCGGGTTAATGATTCCTTGTACGATTGGTTTGTTGTTCAATCTGAAATTTCTCAACAGTATATCAGGCGACCTTTGCTGATCAGGTTTAATTCCACAGGTCAGGTTCTGTTTACAAAAGTACTGTATGATGCTGCTTTATCCGATTCAGCAAGCCTCACACCTCTCAAAGCATATAAAACCAGGGATAACGGATATCTGCTGGTTTGTGATGTTTTCCCGTTTGCCAGCCGTTTGATGAAGTTCAGGGAAGATCTTTCCATGGAATGGATGAAAGATATAAGTTCTAATAATGATTTTATTAATGTTTCCAGTATTATTGAACTTGAAAACGGAGATTTTTTCCTGAGTTACAGCAGATCAAACAATAATGCCAGAATGACCAGGTTTGCCAGGCTAAGCGCTGCAGGAACCATTACATGGTCGACCACTGTATTCAATTATGATAACACAAGAATGATTTATGAACTGGCAATGCTGGAAGATTCTACGCTGCTTTCAATTGGTACTCAGGGCGGGAAGTTGCAGGCTTCAAAGTTTACTTTGGAAGGGCAGATACTCTGGAGTAAAACACTTGGTGATGTCCTATACTATCCCAGAGTTTATGGGTTATTCAAACTGAGCGACGGCAGTTTTAAATTCTTTGGAAGCGCGGGACTTGACAATGAAGGCTTTATTTTTAAAATTACCGCTGATGCAGATAGCATTTACTACCGGCCGGGTATTATGTACAGAGGGCCGGGAACGCATATGGCCTTTGTGAATAATGGTATTCTGACACCTGATGAGAACATTGTATTTTGTGGCAGTATTGTGATGGAAGATCCGGAGAATGACTGGCCTGACAGGGCATGGGTGGTTAAAACAGACTTGTATGGGTGTGATGTCCCGGGCTGTGATTCAACAGGAGTGACCATCATGGATGCGACAAATTCTCAGATTAATTGTAAAGGGGGCCAAAATTTTATCGGAGTAAATGCACTTGGTTTGAATCTGCAGTACCAATGGCAAATATGGCAGGACAGCTTGTGGATTTCTCTGGAAAATAATGATATCTATAGTAATTGCCAGTCGGATACTTTAAGGATCAATAATACGATTTTAAATGATGGGGAAGAATTATACAGATGTATTGTCTGGAATGAGTGGTATGCACAATACACCCGGGAGATCTGTATAAATTATATTTCAACGCCGGAAATTATACAGCATCCTCAAAGTCAATTTGTTGAAGAAGATAGTCAAGCCTTGCTTTCGATCGTGGCAACTTCAGGTGAAGAGCATGAGGTTCAATGGTTTTTCAACGGGACTGCGCTTATGGGATGTAATACCACGACTCTTGAAATATTCCCGGTTACTCCGGCTGATACAGGTGTTTATCAATGCAGGATCTGGAATTATTGCGGTGAAAAATTATCGTTGCCTGCTTATGTAAAAATAATCCCAAACTCTGTTGAAGAATCGACCGGATTATTAAAGATGATGATAGTCCCGAACCCAATAAAAGATGAATTCCGTATTTTAAACTCAACTGGGAGAACTTTGGTTGAAATATTTGACTTAACCGGCAGGTTGGTACATACGGCTGTCTCAGCAAATGGTTATTTTTATTTGCCGGTTGATATACTAACCGGGATCTATTTATTCAGAACAATCACTCAGAATGGGGTATTCTTTAACAAAGTCAAAGTGATTGATTAGTGCAATTGAAAAGTGACCTGATAAATCGACAGGAATCCATCAGAGTTTATTTCTTATGAATTTGGAATCAACATCAAGGGGATCAATCAAATAGTCAAACCCCTGGAAATTGATGGAATTGAAATATTTTATCCATATCCAACCCGAAGGATTTGCATAATGATAAGAAAGTTCTGCTCATATTGCTTCTGCTTCATTTTCCATATAGTGATTAAAGAATTGCTGTTCAAAAGCTATTGTTTTCTTTGAATGGTAGTTTAAAAAGTTCAGCTAAGAGAAGTCATTGAATAACCTCATTTTATTTATTCTGAGTTAATCGATAGAAATCCCGGAAGGGTTGAACTATTTATTTTATGGTGGTAAACCCGATCTGCTGTTTGAAGATGTTTAATCTGGGTAATTATTTCAAACATCCCGCTACCCTAATAATTTGTACATTTGTCCGTTAAAATCCGTCAGGGATCATGACGCCACAGATACCGCTAAAACTGCTGAATAAAATCAATTCCCCGGCCGATCTCCGCCTGCTCAGGGAAGATGAACTACCGCTGCTCTGCAGCGAGATCAGGCAGTTTATCATCGAGGTGATCTCTTCCAATCCGGGTCATTTAGGCGCCAGCCTGGGGGCTGTTGAACTGGCCGTGGCCATCCATTACGCTTTCAATACTCCTGTGGATAAACTGATCTGGGATGTCGGTCATCAGGCTTATGCGCATAAAATCATTACCGGAAGAAGGGATGCTTTCCATACCAACCGTACCTACGGGGGCATTTCCGGATTCCCGAAAATGAGTGAAAACGAGTACGATGCCTTCGGCGTTGGCCATTCTTCCACTTCCATCTCTGCTGCACTGGGCATGGCTACAGCCGCCAGGCTGCTGAACGGGAACAATGAACAGCACATCGCCGTGATCGGAGACGGAGCCATGACCGGCGGCATGGCCATGGAGGCCCTCAACAACGCCGGTGTCTCCAATACCAACCTGCTGGTAATCCTCAACGACAACGGCATCGCCATTGACAAGAATGTGGGCGCCCTGCGCGAGTACCTGCTCGATATTGTCACTTCCAGGGCCTACAACAAGCTGAAAGACAAGGTCTGGAAAATGATGGGCGGCAATACCAGCTACGGCAAGAATTCACGGGCCGTGGTAAAGCAGATCGGGAATGCCCTGAAAAGTACCATCCTCAATAAAAGTAACCTGTTTGAAGCGTTCAATTTCAGGTATTTCGGCCCGGTCGACGGCCACGATGTGGTGAGGCTTACCAAACTGCTGCACGACATCCGCAATATCCCCGGTCCGCGCCTGTTGCACGTAATTACCGTCAAGGGAAAGGGTTTCGAGAAGGCGGAACAGGATCAGATACTGTATCATTCTCCGGGAATGTTTGACAAAACCACCGGGGAAATCATCGAAAAGCCCTGTAAAAGCCTGCCTCCGAAGTATCAGCATGTTTTCGGGAAAACCATTATTGAGCTGGCGGAGAAGAATCCTAAAATTGTCGGGGTCACCCCGGCCATGCCCTCGGGTTGTTCGCTTAACATGATGATGAGCGTGATGCCCCACCGGGCTTTTGATGTGGGAATTGCCGAGCAGCATGCCGTAACTTTTTCGGCCGGTATGGCCGCACGCGGACTGATCCCCTTCTGCAATATTTATTCATCCTTTATGCAAAGGGCTTACGATCAGGTAATTCACGATGTAGCGCTGCAGGGTTTGCAGGTGGTGTTCTGCCTCGATCGCGGCGGTCTGGTCGGTGAAGACGGGCCCACGCATCACGGCGCTTACGACCTGGCATACTTCCGGGCCATTCCCGGGCTTACCATTGCCGCACCCATGAACGAAGCGGAACTTCGTCACCTGATGTATACCGCTCAGCTCGACGGCAAAGGTCCTTTTGTAATCCGCTACCCTCGGGGCAGGGGACTTTCCACCGACTGGAAGAAACCGTTTATGGAAATCACTGCCGGTACCGGTCGTAAACTGCGCGATGGCGAAGGTGTGGCCATACTGTCGATCGGCCATCCGGGTAATTTTGCCGCCGAAGCCTGTGACATTCTTCAGCGCGACGGTATTCTGGCCGGCCATTACGATATGCGCTTCCTCAAACCCCTTGACGAACAGTTGCTGCACGGGGTGTTTAAAAAGTACAACCGCATTGTTACCGTTGAAGACGGAACCATCAACGGCGGACTGGGCAGCGCGGTGCTTGAGTTTATGGCCGCCGGTAACTATCAGGCCAGGGTCGTACGGCTGGGCATCCCCGATGAATTTATCACCCAGGGAAAACCGGAAGAGTTGTATGCCTTGTGCGGATTTGATACTGACGGTATTGTCAGGACCGTGAGGAGTATGCTGAACAGCTGAGAATCACGGATCGCATACTGAAAGCGATAGCGTTTCTTTCACCAACCGATGCAATGATTTTCAGGAATAATCGTTAGTTTCTGATCAGACTCCGGAACCTTTATACATGCAAGAATCATCCCGGCATAACAGGCGAACCATAAAGATTGCTGCAGCAATTGCGGCTTTTCTGGTTATTGGTTTGGTGGTTCTTGGGATTGTTTCTCTTACTTATGGAGATAAAGCCAAACAATTGGTGGTCGCTGAAATCAACAAGCACCTGCTGGCCCCGGCCGAAGTCGGGGAAGTGGAGTTTACCCTGTTCAGGAATTTTCCGGACGCCTCCGTTGTATTCAGGCAGGTTGCCATAAAACCTCCTGCCGGGGCAGAAAATACACCAGGGCTGCTCCATGCAAGGGCTGTCTCCCTCCGTTTTGGTATTTTCAGCCTGTTTACCGGGGAATACCGCATCCGGAGTATTGACATCAATGAGGCTTCGGTGACACTCTGGCGCGATCAGAATGGCAGGAATAACTATGAAATCTGGAAAAAGAGTGGCGGTGAAGAGGGGGAACAGGTTGATTTCGACATTCAGCGCGTGGTAATGCGCAAATCAAAGGTTTACTACCGCGATTTGGTTGACGGTAACGACCTTGCAGTGGACATCAGCTATATTACCCTGAAAGGAAAGATTTCAGGAGCGGTGGTGGAGGCCGGTCTTTCAGGAAACGTTACGGCCGAAAGGCTGCTTATAGGTTCCGACGACTACTCGCTGAAGGAGCCCATCGATCTTCACGCCGCTGTGATCCTTGACCAGGATGCCGGAACTATTAATATCACGCGAGCAGGTATACATGCAGGGGGAGAAGATTTCAGTCTGAACGGCCTGTTGTCATACGGAAAGCCGGTCAATGCGATGGATCTGGTCCTGTTCGTAAAGCAGGCTGACATTGAGCAACTGATTGCCCTGATACCGGAGCGGTTTACAGCTTCCCTGAAGGACTACCGGCCGGGTGGAAGACTCACAGCGGAACTTAGGGTAAAAGGCAATTACGGTGGAAACAAATTGCCTTTACTGACAGCCGGTTTTTCTGTCAAAAAGGGCAGCCTCGCCCATCTGCAGCACAAAACCCGGCTTAGCGGAATAACAGCTATGGGCAGTTATACGGCCAGAACCAGCAACCGGACAGATCGCCTTGAGCTTACTGAATTCGCAGGATCAGCGGGAAAAGGAAATTTCAGGGGAAAGCTGCTGCTCGAAAACACCGGCAGGCCACAGGTGAGCCTGACCCTCAGTGCTTTACTTTTCCTGGATGAGATTGAAGCCTTTATGCCTGAAGGACAGATTACGGATGCCCGCGGAAAACTGGTGGCTGACATCAGCTACGAAGGGAGCTTTGATGCCGCTGCCAGGGTGCCTGAGAAGGCTTCGGGTCTGGTGAGCCTGGCGGACGCGGACTTTGTGCTTGTGCAAGACGGGCGAAGGATAACAGATCTCAATGCCGCTCTTGAACTGCAGAACGGCTCGGTAATGGTGGACCGGCTCAGTCTGAGAACCGGCCGGAGCGACCTCAGCCTGTCGGGAAATTTCCGCAATCTGGCCGCTTTTCTTTTTCAAGAGGATCAATCCCTGTTTTTTGATGCCGATGTTCGTTCGGAAAGGCTCTGCCTTGAAGATATTGCACCGGCTTCGGCGGCACCCGCGACCGGGGTGGGGCAGCCCGGTAATCCCGCAACAGGGATTTTCCCCGAAAGGGTAGGATTCAATGCTGCGATTTCATGTGATTTGTTTACCTACCGGGATTTCAGCGCCGAAAAGGTCAGCGGCAGGTTAAGCCTGGACAACAGGGTGCTGAGGGTTGACTCCTTTTCGATGAAAGCCATGGATGGAGATGTCAGTGGCAGCGGGGTGCTCAACAACCGGTACGGCAGTCATGCCCAGATGGTTTGTAATGCCTCATTGAAAAATGTGGATATCCGGCGACTGTTCAGGGAATTCGGAGATTTCGGGCAAACCAGCCTGCAGAGCCGTCACCTGAAAGGCCGGGCCGATGCCGAAGTTCAGTACGGGGCTACCATGAATAACCGTTTCGAAACGGATGCCGCCTCGGTGAGTGCCATCGCCGACCTTGAAATCAGGGACGGGGAACTGGTCGGATTTGAACCTTTTCAGGAATTGTCGCGCTTTCTGGATGCGGGCGAACTGATGAATGTGAAGTTTTCCACCCTGAAAAACCGCATTGAAATAGCACGCAAAACGGTGATGATTCCTGAAATGGAAGTGAAATCGTCGGTCATGGGCCTGAAGGGTTATGGATCACACACCTTTGGCAACGACATCGACTACCATCTGAATCTGCTGCTTTCGGAGATAGGAAGGAACAAAAAACGACGCAATCCGGCACCTTCCGGTGCCTATGAAACAGCTGAAGGCGGAAATACCCGGCTTTTCCTGCACCTTACCGGAACGGTTGACGAGCCGGTGTTTCGTTACGACAGCCAGGCAGTGGTGAAAAAAATGGCAGATGACTTTAAAAATCAGAAACAGGAACTCAGGCAGGCCCTGAGGTCGGAGTTTGGGAAAGACCGTAATGCACCAACAAAGGATAAAAAGGCCTCAGAAGTAAAGTTTGAAATAGAATGGGACGAAGACTGACCTGACAGAATCAACTCTAATGGAAAATGTCCTTAATGGCAGTAATACATTGGATTGACTTGTACTGAGCAATTTCCGATAAATATCCGATATTTGTATCATCTAGCTTAATCCAGATGAATATCCGAAAACTTTTTAAACCCCGGGTTACCAACATATACGAGCAGAAGAAAACCTGGAAGCGCTGGTTGTTTCTGATCGCATTGCTGATCGTGGGTTTTTCGCTGTGGTACACAAACCAGCTGGTGAAGAACATAGCCAGGGATGAGCGGAGTAAAATCACAACCTGGGCCAACGCCATTCAGCAACGTGTAAGCCTGGTTAATTACACCGATGATTTTTTTGATCAGATCAGGGCTGAAGAACGCAAAAGGGTGGAAATCCTGGCCGAGGCTACTGAACGGATGGTAGAGGCAGGCGATGATGAGAACATCCTCTTCTATCTGAGCATCATCTCAAAAAATACTTCCATTCCGGTTATCCTGGCTGATGGGCAGGGAAATATCAAGGAAGCCCGCAATGTGGACTTTGATCCGGATACAGTCAAAAACTTCACCCCTGCACTCCTGGAGGAGTTTTCGGTATATCCCCCGCTCAAGCTCGATTATTATTCAGGTAACTTCGTGTATTTCTATTATAAGGATTCACGGCTGTTTTCTGAACTGAAAGTGGTGCTCGACGACCTGGTGGAATCCTTCTTCAACGAGGTGGTCAACAATTCGGCTTCGGTTCCGGTGATTATTACCGACAGTACCCGTACCGAACTGGTGGCATGGGGTAAAATTGATACCACGCGGCTGAACGATCCTGCATTTGTCAAAAATACCATCGATGAAATGGCGGCCTATAATGAACCCATTGAGATCGTTATTGCCGACAGGAAACATTACATTTTCTATAAAGACTCCTTTCTGCTGACTCAGTTAAGGTATTTTCCTGTTATTCAACTTATTATTATTGGTATATTTTTACTGGTTTCTTATCTGCTTTTCAGCATTGCACGCCGTTCGGAGCAAAATCAGGTGTGGGTGGGGCTGGCCAAGGAAACCGCACATCAGCTGGGAACACCGCTTTCATCCATGATGGCCTGGGTGGAATATCTGAGGACCAAGGATATAGGAGATGAAACTATAGATGAACTGGACAAAGATGTAAGCCGCCTGAATACCATTGCCGAGCGTTTTTCCAAAATCGGATCGGCGGCGAACCTGAAAACCGAGAATCTGGTGGAGGTGATATACAACTCTGTGGCTTATCTGAAAACGCGCACTTCCAATAAAGTATCGTTTTATGTCCAGCCTCAGCGCGATGCCGTTATACTTACCCGGCTTAACTACCAGCTGTTCGATTGGGTGGTGGAGAATCTGGTGAAAAATGCCGTGGATGCCATGGAGGGTGAAGGCGATATACGCATCGAAATAAGTGAAGAGGAAAATCTGGTTCACATTGATATCTCGGATACCGGGAAAGGAATTCCGAAGAAGAAATTCCGCACCATTTTCAATCCCGGCTATACCAGCAAGCAGCGGGGCTGGGGGCTTGGCCTGTCGCTTACCCAGCGGATTATCCGCGAAATTCACGATGGGAAAATCTATGTGAAATCCTCATCACCGGGCAGGGGGACTACCTTCAGGATATCTTTGCGCAAATAAGCGGTCCGGCGGCTGAGGGTTGTGTCTGATTACCTATTTTTTGGCGATTCTGCCGGGGTTCTGATCCAGAAAGCTCTTCCAGCCAGAATAGTTTTTCCCCTGTGCTTCCGGTTTTCCCTGGTAATAATGGCACACTGCCACTGCCACGGCGTCGGTGGCGTCAAGCATTTTCGGTTCATCGCCCAGCGCTACCAGATGTCCGAGCATACCGGCAACCTGTTCTTTGGATGAACTGCCGTTACCGGTAATGGATTGTTTGATTTTGCGCGGTGAGTACTCAAATATGGGAATGTCGCGATAAAGCGCTGCGGCCATGGCCACCCCCTGTGCCCGCCCGAGTTTCAGCATCGATTGCACATTTTTGCCGTAGAAAGGGGCTTCAATGGCCAGTTCATCAGGGTGGTATTTGTCGATAAGCCCGAGAACCGCAGTGAATATGCGCTTCAGCCTCAGTGCCTGCGGCTCTTTAGAGGCGAACTTAAACACATCCAGGGTGATCAGCTCTATTTTCTTACCTTTATCGGCGATTAAACCGTAGCCCATAACCTGGGTGCCGGGGTCAATGCCGAGGATGATGCGTTCGCCTGCCATGGATCGGATACTATAGCGCAATGAAACTTTCAGCAAAGGTAAAGAAAACACTTAATAGCACGGCCCGTATACTCATTGTTGCGGCATCCTGCTGGTTTATCTACCGGCAGGTGTTTGTGCTTGGCGATTTTGCGCATTTCAGTCAACAACTGGCTGAGAGTCTTCATTCGGAAGGTTTTCGCTGGTTGTTGCCTGCAGTATTGCTGATGATGCCGCTGAACTGGCTGCTCGAAACGGTAAAATGGCGCTCACTGATCCGGTATCTTGAACCGGTCACCCTCCCTTCTGCTTTCCGGTCTGTGCTGGCGGGCATTACCTTCAGCCTGTTTACCCCCAACCGGGTGGGCGAGTTCCTTGGCCGCATCTTCACCCTGAGGGCAAACCGCATCAAAAGTGCCCTGCTTACCATTGCCGGCAGTATAAGCCAACTGATAGTCACCCTGGTGGCGGGTATGGTCGCCCTGCTGTTTTTTATTCCGCAATATGTGGGTTTCAGCGAACGGTGGCAGGATTATCTGTATGCCGGCCTGGGAATTTTCATGCTGCTTCTTTCTCTGCTGCTGGTGCTGCTACTCCTCAAAGTTCCGGTGATTACCGCCCGCCTCGACAAACTTATCCGGCCGCAATGGAGGCATATTAATTTGTATCTGATAGTAATAGAAAGGGTTAGCAGACGGACACTGACCGGAGTGCTGCTGTTGAGCGCCCTGAGATACCTGGTTTTTTCCGCACAGTTTTACCTGCTCCTCCGGGCATTTGGCCTGGAAATCCCTTATTTTCAGGCCATGATGCTGATTTCATTAACTTATTTTGTGATGGCCGCCATCCCTACCGTTGCGCTTGCCGATCTGGGCATAAGGGGATCTGTTTCCATTTACTTTATCGGGATGTATTTTGGAGGCAATACCGCGGCTGCAGCATCAATACTCTCTGCTTCCACCCTGATATGGATCATCAATCTGGCATTGCCGGCACTTTTGGGTGTTTTTTTTATCAGGAGGATCAGTATCATCAGAAAGCCATGAACCTATGACTGCTCCCGCGCTGATACTGATTCCGTTGCTGATAACCGCCGGTTACGTGCTTCTGATGGCCTTGCTTGCAAGGGGATGGTCACGGCTGGGGGGCTGCCCGCCATTGAGACCAACGGAGAAGGTCAGTGTGATTATAGCCGCCAGAAATGAGGCGGAGAATATCGGATTGTGCCTGCAAAGCCTTGCTGATCAGCATTATCCGCGTGACAGATTTGAAGTGCTGGTGGTGGATGACTATTCTACAGATCAGACTGCTGCGATCGTTGAAGAATTTATTAAGCAAAATCCGGAAGTTAACCTTTACCTGTTCCGCCAGACCGGTCGTCACGGGAAAAAGGCAGCCATCGCGCTGGCGCTGGAACAGGCCCGTGGAGTTTATATCCTGACTACCGATGCCGATTGCGAAGTTACCCCGGGCTGGATTGCTGCCATGGTATCGGTGATGGAAAGCCGGAAGGCCGTTTTTGTTTCAGGCCCTGTGACATTTAAGAATACGGACGGTATATTCAGGCAACTTCAGGATCTGGAATTTATTTCGCTGGTGGCTTCAGGGGCGGGATCCATAGGCGCAGGATTTCCGCTGATGTGCAATGGCGCAAATATGGGATTTTCCCTTAAGGCCTACCGTTCGTTGCAGGGTGATGCACTCCGCAATCAGACGGTGTCGGGTGACGATGTGTTTCTGATGCTTTCCATGCTTGACCGGTATGGCAGTGATAAAATCGCCTTTGCCCGCTGCCGCGATGCCCTCGTGTTTACGGGACCAGCCGGGACCCCTGGTGATTTTTTAAACCAACGCCTGCGGTGGACTTCAAAAAGCATGGCCTACAGATATCCTCCGCTTATCCTTTCGGCAACGATGGTTTTTTTAATGAACGCGCTGCTGGTATTCAGCCTGGTTGCCGGACTTTTTGTCCCGCGATTTATGTTATGGTTTCTGTTGATCCTCCTGTTGAAAACCCTGGCAGATCTGCCATTGCTTGCAGGGTTTATAAGGTTTACCCGAAAGCATGTATTATTGTGGCTGATAATTCCGGCCGAGCCGCTGGTGGCTTTTTACACAACACTCGTTGCCCTGACCGGCCAGATAATGCCTGTACGCTGGAAAGGCCGTCGTCTCAGGGGTGGGTAAGGCCCTGTGGCTCCATATGAATGGTGCTGATGATACTCATTTCTTTTTTCAGCCGGACTTCAACCCGAGTGGCTATCTCATGGGCATCAAACAGGGTCATGTTATCAGGAAGCCTGATATGCATGGTCAGTTCCGTATGTTCACCGTAGCGGTGCACATGAATATGGTGCGGCTGAAGTTCAAGCAGGCTTTCATTGCGGCATATTTCTGCTATCTGCGAGATAAGTTCAGGCTCTGGCTGTTCACCCAGCATGGTATTCATGGCGTCGCGGAGGATATCGTAAGCTGCATAGAAAATCAGGAATGCCACTATAATCCCCAGCACACCGTCAATCCACCAGATATGTTTGCCCAGAAAAATACCTGCTAGGATAACAACGGACGAGATGGCATCGGAACGGTGGTGCCAGGCATCGGCTCTTACCGAGCGTGAAGCCGAACGTTTGGAAACCCAAAAGGCGTAACGGGCCATGGCTTCTTTTGCCACAACAGAGATTACTGTTGCAATAATGGCAAAGGCCCCGTAATTCACTGCCTGACGGTCGCGAAGTCGTTGTACCCCCTCAACCACAAAATTAAACGCCACCACGCTCAGCAGCACGCCGATCACCAATGCGGCGATAAGTTCGGCCCTGCCATGCCCGAAGGGGTGCTCACGGTCGGCCGGACGCGACGAAAGCTTAACCCCGGCCAGCACCACCACCGAGGTCAGCGAATCAGACAATGTATGCCAGGCATCTGCGATGATGGCAATGGAGCCGGAAACAATCCCGGCCCAGAATTTAAGTATAAACAACAGGAGGTTCCCGACAATGGAAACCCACCCTTCACGATTGGCAAGTATACGTCCTTCTTCATTCATCATATTGCCTGTTTTGCTGACTCAATAATCCAGGTGTCATTCCCCCGGCCAGTAATCCGGCCAGTTTCAGATCAAAAGGTGCGGTAATTTTGATGTTTTCGGCATTGCCTTCATACAGGGTAATGGCAAAACCGGCCTTTTCAACCAGCTGGGCATCATCGGTAAAGTGCATGAAGTCCGGATGATCATAGGCCATGCGCAGGACATACAGCGGAAAACACTGCGGAGTTTGAACCCGCCTTACCAAAGTCCGGTCTAATGCGCGGGTGCCGTTCCCGTCAATGATTCTGAGCGAGTCGGTAAGGGGTAAGGCGGGAACGGCATTTTTCCCGCTTTCGGCAAGGGCAAATCCTGTAGCAATTGTTTCCTGGCTTACCAGCGGTCTTGCGCCATCGTGCACGGCCACAACTCCCCCTGTGGCCGAGATGGTATCCAGCCCGTTGCGCACCGAGATCCCACGGGTTTCACCTCCCTCTGCCAACTTATGGGGCAGGGTGAATCCGTGAAGGGTGCACAACTCATTCCACAGCACAGCCTGTCCGGCCGGCAGTACCAGCACCACGCGGGTCTTTGCATCAAAGCGGTGAAAGGCCTCCATGGTATGCATCAACAGCGGCCTGCCGCATAAAGGAAGAAACTGTTTGGGGATTCCGGCTCCCATTCGTTGCCCTGTACCACCGGCTACAATAATCACGAAACGTTCCACAGATCGGAATTTTTAAACAAACCTACGCAGAAAACCGCTGATTTGCAAACGGCCTTCCCGGGCATGGGTGGCTGAAACGCAAAGAGAAAGGCTGCCGCTGAAGAGGATTTTTCCTTCAGTGACAGCCTTGCGGATATTTTGTCCGTGACTTTACAAAATCAGCATGGCATCGCCATAAGTAAAGAAGCGGTATTTTTCGTTGATGGCTTCCTTATATGCTTTCATCAGGAAATCAAAATCGGCGAAAGCGGCCGTCATCATCAGCATGGGTGACTGAGGCAGGTGGAAGTTGGTGACCATACAGGTTGGAATACTGAACTCGTAAGGAGGGAAAATAAACTTGTTCGACCATCCTTTGTATGGTTTCAGCATGCCCGAGATAGTAACCGATGATTCCACGGCTTTCATTGTGGTAGTGCCGACCACGCATACCTGTTTGCGGTTTTCTTTGGCTTTGTTGACGATGCGGACGGCTTCCTCGTCAATGATCAGTTCTTCGGAGTCCATCTTGTGTTTGGTGAGGTCTTCCACATCAATGGCCCTGAAGTTACCCACACCCGCGTGAAGCGTAACTGAAGCGAATGAGGCTCCTTTGAGTTCCAGGCGTTTCATAAGCTCCCGGCTGAAATGGAGGCCGGCTGTTGGAGCGGCAACCGCCCCTTCTTTGGAAGCGTAAATGGTTTGATACCAGTCCTTGTCTTCGGGAAGAATTTCGCGAATGGCCTGCAGTTCCTCCGGAAGGGGTGTTTTGCCAAGGCTTTCAATGGTTTTCTTGAATTCGTCATAGGGGCCGTCGAACAGGAACCGCAGGGTGCGGCCCCGGGAAGTGGTATTGTCAATCACTTCAGCAACCAATGAGTCATCATCACCGAAATACAACTTGTTGCCGATACGGATTTTTCTTGCCGGATCAACCAGAACATCCCACAAGCGGGCTTCCGCGTTGAGCTCCCGTAGCAGGAATACGGTAATTTTAGCTCCGGTTTTTTCCTTCTCGCCGGTAAGCAGTGCCGGAAACACTTTGGTGTCGTTAATTATAAATGCATCGCCATCTCCAAAATATTCCAGAATATCAGTGAACATCCTGTGTTCAATGGTTTTGGTTTTGCGGTTCAATACCATAAGCCGCGATTTGTCCCGGTTATCGACCGGTTGCTTTGCAATCAGATCATTGGGCAGTTGATAGCGAAATTGCGAGAGTTTCATTCTTTGAAGGTTTTATGTGTTGAGATATCCACTTCCTGAAGAGGATTGAATAGCCATTATTTTAGCTGCCGGTTTAAAAAAAGTCGTATGTTTGCACGGACATCGAATGTAACGGCTATATTATCCCTGATATTGTCTGCACCCCACTCGCCTTACCGCGCTCCTCAAAAGGGGTGCAAAAGTAATACTAATTTGCCGAAAAATCAAGGGTTTAGAAGGTTTATTTTTAACATTTGTTAAAATCATTACCTCAACCTTCAAAATAATTTATAATTTTGCGGCCTTAAAACCGGATCGTTCAACCTCTATTAGCACATCTGAAATGGCCACAGTGGTTAACATTTTCTCGGGCAGAGCCACCCGTTACCTGGCCGAAAAGATAGCTGTCAGCTATGGTAAGAAACTTGGTGATGTCCTGATCACTGATTTTTCGGATGGTGAATTTCAACCCTCCTTCGAAGAAAATGTTCGGGGGAACGACCTGTTTATTGTACAATCAACCTTTGCCCCAAGCGACAACCTTTTCGAACTCCTGCTGATGATCGATGCTGCCAAGCGGGCATCGGCCAGGCATATCATTGCCGTCATCCCTTATTTCGGGTTTGCTCGGCAGGACCGGAAAGATAAACCCCGGGTGTCGATAGCCGCCAAACTGGTGGCCAACCTGCTTACTGCCGCAGGCGTTCAGCGGATCATCACCATCGATTTGCATGCCGATCAGATTCAGGGGTTCTTTGATGTACCTGTTGATCACCTTTACGCTTCTTCGATCTTCGTGCCTTTTATCAAGCAGCTGAACCTGCCCAACCTGGTAATGGCATCCCCCGATACCGGAGGGACCCGCAGGGCTGCAGCTTATGCCAAGATACTGAATACCAGTTTTGTAATTTGTTACAAACAGCGATCAAAGGCAAACCAGGTGGATACCATGGCACTGATCGGCGATGTCACCGGAAAGGACGTAATCCTTGTGGATGATATCATCGATACCGCCGGTACCATCTGTAAGGCGGCAAAACTGATGATGGACAACGGCGCTGCAAGTGTCAGGGCTTTCTGCACGCATCCGCTCCTCTCGGCAAATGCCATCGAACGGATTGAAGCTTCTCCGTTTACCGAAGTCATCGTTACTGATACCATCCCCCTGCGGCGTGAAAGCCCGAAGATCAAGGTGATCAGTACCGCAACCCTGCTGGCTGATGTGATAGGGAAGGTGCACAACTACGAGTCCATCTCAACACTTTTCAAATTTGAATAACCATAAGGTTACCTTTAATAATCATCAACTAAATCTCTAAACAATGAAAACAGTATCTATGAGCGGTTCCCTTCGCGGGAACGTAGGGAAAAAAGATGCTAAGGCCCAGCGCGCTGCAGGTAAAGTACCCTGTGTAATTTACGGCGGCAAAGACCAGGTTCACTTCTCAACCGATGAAGTAAGCTTTAAGCCCATCCTTTTCACCCCGAATGCACACCTTATCAACATCAATGTTGACGGTAAAGAATACCTGACCATCCTGCAGGATGTTCAGTCTCATCCGGTAAGCGACAGTATCCTGCACGCTGATTTTCTTGAACTGGATCCCCTGAAACCTGTGATCATTTCTGTTCCCATCCGCATTACCGGCACTTCGCCCGGCGTACTGCGCGGTGGTAAACTGGTCAAGAAATTCCGCAAACTGAAAATCAAGGCGTTGATCCAGCACTTACCCGACGAAGTTGAGGTAAGCATTAACAATCTCGACCTGAACCAGGCGGTAAAAGTTGGCGACCTGAAAATGGAAAATGTAGAATTCCTCGATATCAGGAGTGGTGTGATCGTCAGCGTTATGTCAACCCGTAATGTTGAGCCTGCAGCACCCGGAAAATAATCAGGGAACTACTGAATATGAATACCGGAGGCAGGCGACACCATTCACTGCCTCCGGTTTTTTTATTGTCTATGGCTTTCCGGATCATCGGATCATATTCCCGGAATAAGTATTTTTGATCTCAGAATAAAATCAGGTCTGAACCCGGCTGTTTTCCCAAAACCGGACAGCACCTGTCTAAATCAGCATAAACTGTGAAGTATCTGATAACCGGACTTGGAAACATAGGTGATGAATATGCCAACACCCGGCACAACATCGGTTTCATCATTGCCGATGCCCTGGCGCAGGATCTTGGTGCCAGATTTACCTCCGACCGCCTGGTATCGCGGGCCGAGGCCCGTTACCGGGGGAAAACGGTGATCATCATCAAACCCACTACCTACATGAACCTGAGTGGTAAGGCCTACCGTTACTGGCTTACACAGGAAAATATTCCCATTGAAAATTCGCTCGTAGTTGTTGATGACCTCGACCTAGATTCCGGCGTTTTCCGTCTGAAAACCAGGGGAAGCGGAGGAAGCCACAACGGGCTGAACCATATTATAGAAACGTTGGGGCATAACAATTTTCCACGGCTGAGGGTGGGCATCGGCAGCAACTTTGCCAGGGGATTCCAGGTGGAATATGTGCTGGGGCGTTTTACACGCGAAGAAGAGAAACTGTTTATGGAGCGCATTCCCGTAGCTGTGGAAATGATTAAAAGCTACATTGCCGCCGGGGCAACCAATACCATGAATGCTTTTAATAATAAATGAATCATTTTATTCCGGTTGGATAACCTGAGATAAATCTAGCACAGTTGGTCTGAAGCCGGTCTTCCGGAATATTCATGCGGCAGGTTCAGGATAATAAAACAAAACAGCAGACCACGGGGTCTGCTGTCTGCTTTTTTGCTGATCAGGATTAGTTTACCTTCAGTTTTTTCGCGATGATCTTGCTGACATTCCCCAGGTCCACCCGTTCCTGCAGCATGGTATCGCGTTCGCGGATGGTGACCGTATTGTCCTCCAGGGTCTGGTGGTCGACGGTGATACAGTAAGGGGTTCCTATGGCATCCTGCCGGCGGTAGCGCTTGCCGATGGAGTCTTTCTCCTCGTACTGGCAGTTGTAATCATATTTCAGCGTATCCATGATCTGGCGGGCTTTTTCAGGCAGTCCGTCTTTGGCCACCAGCGGTAACACGGCGGCTTTGATGGGTGCCAGCACCGGGGGGAGTTTCATGACCACGCGCTCCGAGCCATCGTCGAGTTTCTCCTCGGTGAAAGCATTGCTGAGCAGGGCCAGGAAGGTGCGGTCGAGACCGATGGAGGTTTCCACTACATAAGGCACATAGCTCTCGTTCAGCTCAGGATCAAAATACATGATTTTTTTGCCCGAGTATTGCTGATGGGCGCCAAGGTCAAAATCGGTGCGGGAGTGAATGCCTTCCAGTTCCTTGAATCCAAATGGGAAACGGAATTCGATATCGGCAGCGGCATTGGCGTAATGGGCCAGCTTCTCGTGGTCGTGGAAGCGGTAATTATCTTCACCGAGGCCCAGGGAAAGGTGCCATTTCAGTCGCTCTTTCTTCCAGAATTCAAACCACTCCAGTTCAGTGCCGGGGCGCACAAAATACTGCATCTCCATCTGCTCAAACTCGCGCATGCGGAAGATAAACTGGCGGGCGACAATTTCGTTTCGGAAAGCCTTGCCGATCTGGGCAATCCCGAAAGGGATCTTCATACGGCCGGTCTTCATCACGTTCAGAAAGTTCACAAAAATACCCTGGGCGGTTTCAGGCCGAAGAAATATGGTATTGGCTTCCTCGCTGACCGAGCCCATCTGGGTGGAGAACATCAGGTTAAATTGTCTTACTTCTGTCCAGTTGCGCGAACCTGAAACGGGACAAACAATCTCGCAATCCTCAATCAGTTTCTTGATATCGGACAGGTCGTTGTTCTCAAGTCCTGTGTAAAGACGGTGCTTGATAGCGTCTATTTTAGCCTGATTTTCGAGCACCCTTTGATTGGTGGCCCTGAACTGGCCTTCGTCGAAGGCATCACCAAAGCGTTTGGCGGCTTTTTCAACCTCCTTGTTGATTTTCTCTTCAAGTTTTGCGAGGTGATCTTCAACCAGTACATCGGCGCGGTACCGTTTTTTCGAGTCCTTGTTGTCGATCATCGGATCGTTGAATGCATCCACGTGGCCCGATGCTTTCCAGATGGTCGGATGCATAAAAATGGCCGAATCTATCCCCACGATGTTCTCATGGTATCGTACCATCGCCTTCCACCAGTATTCCTTGATGTTGTTCTTCAGCTCCACGCCATTCTGGCCGTAGTCATATACGGCGCTGAGGCCGTCGTAGATCTCGCTTGACTGAAATATAAACCCATACTCCTTGGCATGGGCGGTTATTTTTTTGAAAAGTTCGTCGTAGTTTGCCATGCGGCAAAGGTAAGAATTGATTTTGGATTATTAAACGGGCGTTGATGCCTGTATTACGGGCATAATCCCGATGGAGGGAATGTCATATATCCCGGCAGTAAACTGTATTACAGATACATGCATCAGAAGTAAGTGTGCGAATTTCGCTTACCAGGTGAGGGTGTTCAGTTTTTCCCTGACTTCCTGAAGTTCCGGCGTAATGTCGAAATGCAGTGAAGGTTCCAGATAGAAAAGGCTGTGCTCACGTTTAAAGCGTTCTTCGCCGGCCCCGGTGATATTTAACATAATAAGGGCGTCAGGGTCCAGACGGCCGGCATTCAGTTCGTTTTTCAGCGAGGCGGTTGCAACGGCAGCAGCAGAATAGATGTCGATGCCTTCCGTTTCAAGGAAAAGTTCCTTGGCTGCCCGGGCTTCGCGATTGGTTGCTTTCAACACATCTCCTCCGGTATCTAGAAGGGCATCGTAAAGGCCCCCTTTAATGGGGTAGGGCGGCCGCCGGTTCGACAGTACTTTGGCATCAATTTCGGTAACATGTTCCCTGGCCAGGTCGTCGTCGTAAGGAAGCATGGCACGGGAGCCGGCTTTCCATGCATCGTAGATAGGCTGAAAGGGCGCGTTCTGCGAAACCATCAGTTTCATTTTGTTGCTACCGAACCGTCCGTCGGCGATAAGCCTCAGGTTGGCTTCCCAGGCTGCAATGGCGCCGGTGCCGCTGCCAACAGCCTGAAAATAATACTCAGGAATTTGTCCGATGGTGGTGACCGCTGACAACACGGTAGTGCCCATGCCATCGCGCCGGGCCACATTTTTTGCACCCCCCTCAGCCAGGAACCCCTCGCATTGAGTGGCCAGGTTCGATAGGTAAATGGCATCGAAATAGTCACTTCCATGTGCTGTTACAGCCAGTTTTACACAAGGGTTAAGCGGTTTTTCGAACCACAGGGCATTGATGTAATCGTGAGGTACGCATAGCAGCAGGGGAATATTGTTTTCGGAACAAACCTTTGCAAAGGCCCGTGCAGTATTTCCTGCCGATGCGACAACAAGCACCTGTTTCAGGGCCGGATCCATGCGGCCACACACGGAGTAAGCTTCGGTTTCCTTAAAGGAACAGGTAGTCATACCGGCGCCTTTCTCGGGCCAGTATCCGCTGAAAGTAATCCAGAGGTTTTTTAGCCCCAATGTTGCGGCTAGTCCTTCACTTTTGTAGGTCACCGGGGCAGATGAACCTTCCAGGGTGCGCTTCAGTGGCAACCAGTCGGAAAAGGTATATAAACCAGTGTCATTACCCCTTAAATGCAACTGTTGTCTTTCGTAAATTGCACGGATCAGCGCTGGTTTATCCTCACCCGGCGCATCGAGCATCCATCCGTTGTCTTTAAATATTTTTCCTGTTGCCAGTGATAGCAATTTATATTGCGTGGGGGTAAAGACTGATTGCATGGTTGTTTTTTAGTAAAGCGCAAAAGTAAGAAAAGTGAACGGAAGGGAGAAGATTCCAATACTAAGGTTTTCATCCGCACAGATTGAACCTGCATTTATTCAGGGGTTCATTGACCGGAAAGTACCCTTTTATAACTAAAAACCTGCCGTAAAAATACTTTTCTATCATGAACCTCACTAAATTTGATAAAAATCCGGCAAATGAAAAGTTTTACCTTATCAGATTACCCCTTCATACAGCTTAATCAGTTACTCAAACTGCTTAACCTTGCCGAAACTGGTGGAGAAGCCAACCTGATGATCACTGAAGGCAAAGTAAAAGTGAACGGAACAGTTGAACTGCAAAAACGAAAAAAATTATACCCGGGGGATAAAGTTGATTTTAATGGCGAAATAATTGTAATTGCCCCCGCATAACCCTCCGGTTGGGATATATCCGTTTGAAATTGCTATTGCTTTTTGCTTTATTAATCCATATTTTTATGTTTCCTAAAACCATATTTTATGAAAAGAATCTTGTTGGGGTTGATAGCCCTTGTATTCGTGGCAACTTCTTGCAGGGAGACCATTGAAAAAGAAGTAAACATTGTGCAGGATACCACTGCTGTAGCTCCGCGCGATGGCGTATTCTACCATATTTCGAGTGGCCCCGAAAGCCCCCACAAGGTAGTAATGGCACTGAAGCAGGCGGTTATGATGGCCGAAGACAAGGATGTATTGTTGTATTTTGACATCAAAGGGATTGAAGTTGTGCTGAATGATGCCATTGACGTGAGTTATCCGACTTTCCCAAGTTCGAAAGAATCGCTGAAGCTGCTCATGGAAAAGGGTGTTACAATCTTTGCCTGTCCCTCCTGCCTGAAGGCAGCCGGTAAAAGTGAGGCTGATCTTATGCCCGGAGTGTTGCTGGCTCAGAAGGATCAGTTTTTCAACTTTACCAAAGGCAGGATTCTGACCATTGATTATTGAGATGCTTCATTGATTTATTTCCCTCTTTTGAAGGATAAACATCAAGGTTGTAATCCTCTTTTCTGTTTGCCGTAGATGATTTTCAGCACATTAAGATCATCTGAAAAGCGTATTTTATGAAACCAAAATTGCTGATTCTGCTGTGTCTCCTTGTGGCAATCATTCATGAGACCAGCGCTCAGAATCCGGGATTCCGGGTTTTTTCTGATGATCAGGAGATTCACTTTTGCTTTCCTTTCACGAAGGAGGTGGACCTGCTGGCTGTTTCCAGACAAATCTCCATGGATAATATCATGAACGATACGGTCTGGGCATACGCGAACCGCAAACAATTTGAAAAGTTTTCAGGGCAGGGCTTTAACATTACCATTCTGCCGCATCCGGGCGATGCACCGGGCGTAATCACGCGCGACCAGGTGGAATTATCCGGCGCTGTGCGGACCACATGGAACTTCTACCCTACTTATGAGGCTTATGAAGCAATTATGGCGGATTTTCAGACACTGTATCCTTCGCTTTGCCGGGTGGAAAACATCGGTACCCTGGCAAGCGGGCGAAAGCTGCTGGTCGCGAAAATTTCGGATAATATTAATGAAGACGAAGCAGAGCCTGAATTTTTCTATTCTTCTTCCATGCATGGAGATGAAACCACCGGTTATGTATTAATGCTTCACCTGATTGAATACCTGCTGCAGAACTACGGCACGGATCCTGAGGTTACGAATCTGGTTGACAATATGGAAATATACATTTGTCCACTGGCCAATCCCGACGGAACATATTACGGCGGCAACAGTTCTGTGAGCGGTGCACGCCGTTATAATGCAAACTTTGTGGATCTGAACCGCAACTACCCTGATCCGGCCGAAGGTGACCATCCCGACGGAAATGCATGGCAGCCGGAAACTGTCGCTTTTATGAATTTTGCTGAACAGCGCAGTTTTGTTGCCGGGGCCAACTTTCACGGAGGTATTGAAGTGGTGAACTATCCGTGGGATACCTGGAGCAGATTGACGGCCGATAACAGCTGGTGGGTAATGGTAAGCCGTGAATATGCGGATGCCTGTCAGGTAAATGGCCCTTCCTGGTATATGGATGACCTGGATAACGGAATTACCAACGGCTATGCCTGGTACCGGATTACCGGCGGACGGCAGGATTATATGAATTATTTCAGGCATTGCCGGGAAGTTACCATTGAAATCTCCACCACCAAAATGGTGGCTGCTGCCCAGCTACCTGACTACTGGAACTACAATTACCCCAGTATGCTGAATTTGTTGAAGCAGGCAACATACGGTTTCAGGGGTGTGGTAACCGACCAGTTGTCAGGACTGCCCGTAAAGGCCAAAATCACCCTGACCGGACATGATGCAGATAATTCGGAAGTTTATTCTTCGGTGCTTCATGGTGATTATTACAGGCCGGTTAAAGCCGGAACATACACCCTGCAGGTAAGTGCTCCCTGTTACCAGACGCAGACTTTCAGCAATCTGACCATTGCCGATTTCAGTACTTATACGCAGAATATTCAGCTAATCCCCTCGGCCGGGGTTTCAACATCCGGTGTAACTGATATTACTTCAGGCTCGGCGACCTGTGGGGGTGAGGTGATCTGTGAAGGGAGTTCTCCTGTTGCCGCGCGTGGCGTTTGCTGGGATACCTCAGTCAATCCGTCGCTGTCAGGCCAGCACACCCAGGATGGAAGCGGTGCGGGCTCATTTATCAGCCTCATTTCGGGCCTTTCTGCCAGTACGACATACTACGCGAGGGCTTATGCAAGCAATGCTGAAGGTACCGTTTACGGAGAAAACATTCAATTTACCACCAGTTGCGATGTCATTGAGCAGTTTCCCTTTACCGAAGGGTTCGAAAACGGAGGTCTGATCCCCGCCTGCTGGACCCAGGAGCAGGTAAACAATTCGGGAATCAACTGGACTTTCATTGCCGGAAATGGTAGCAGCAACCCGGCAACTGCGCACGGAGGCGCTTACAATGCATGCCTGAAAGATAATTCTTCAGCAGATAACAAAACCCGGCTGATCAGTCCGCCACTGAACCTGAGTGCATTGATCAACCCCTCCCTTCAATTCTGGCATACACAGGCCTTCTGGTCGCCGGATCAGGATGAACTCAGGGTTTTATACAGGACCACCGCTGACAGTGAATGGATATTGCTTCAGTCATACACTCAGAACATTGCTTCATGGACGATGCACTCCCTTGATTTGCCGGATGCTTCGGAAACCTATTGTATTGCTTTCGAAGGCAACGCAAAATACGGTTATGGGATATGTGTGGATGATATAATGGTTTCAGGAACATTCCGAACTTTATCGGTCACTCCTTCAAACCTGATGGTTGATGCGGCTTCCGGTAACGCTGATTTTACAGTGGAGTCAAACAGTATTTGGGAGGCTTTTTCAGATCAGGAATGGTGTGTGGTTACGCCATCAGGAAGCGGAAACGGGTCTTTGGTTGCGGATTATGAGGCAAATACAGGGAGTACGCAGCGGGTGGCCGTCATTGCTGTTGTTGTTCCGGGACTGGAACCGGTAGAGGTTACGCTTACTCAGCAAGGCTTACAGGAGAAAGTCCTGAATCTGACCGTTTTACTCGAGGGATTGTATCAGGGCCCTGGGATGAACAAAGCGAAAAATGAATCAGGAGACCAGTTTCCCGGTGATATTGCGGACCTGATTCAGGTGGAACTCCGGGAGGCTGAAGCGCCCTATGCGCTGGCGGCGGGTCCTTTTGTAGTGTTCCTTGACATTATAGGCAATGCTCAGCTCACACTGTCGCCGGAAATTTCATCAGATTATTTTATTGTGATAAAACACCGGAACAGCATTGAAACCTGGAGCAGCGGTCCTGTTTCATTCAGTAATGCAAGTGTAGGTTATAATTTTTCCGATGCTGTTACCAGGGCCTGGGGCGGCAATCTTAAACCTGCCGGGGATGTTTTCCTTATTTTTGCCGGAGATGTGAATCAGGACGGAGTGGTGGATTCGGCGGATATGACTGTAGTGGATAATGACGCGCAGGGTTTTGCAACAGGATATCTGCTTTCGGACGTGAATGGAGACGGAATTACCGATTCAGCCGATATGACTTTGCTGGATAATAACGCCGCGAACTTTGTCAGCAGGATGACCCCCTGAACCTTCATAAAAATAAAAAAGCCGGCAGGTAGTTAACCCCGCCGGCATCGTTGGTTGGTCTTGATTTCAGGTAATTATTGTATAACCAGTCTGAGCATTTCTTCTGTCTCGTTGTAGGCCTTTACCATGGTTGCTGCGGCATCCCCGCCAATCATTGCCGCGAAGGCGGGTGCATTCATCCGCGAAACATAAGTGTTTCCGTCAGATTTCTCATATACTGAAATCCGGCAGGGAAGCATGGGGCTTACATCACGGTATTCATCCTTCGAAAGGATCCCGAAAGCATGAGCAGGATTGCACAATTCAATCACTTTAACCGGCAGGACCTCCTTTCCGTTTTTCTTCATGGTTTCCTGCAGATCATGGATGGTGGTGATTTTCCAACCCTTCTCTGCAATTGTTTTTGAAAGCACTTCCATTGTTTCGGTAAAACCAAAACTGCTCTGATTTTCAATCATAACAGCCTGCTTTTCAATGCCTGTTTGCTGGCCTGAAACAGAAATAACTGTCAGTGCCAGTAAAAAAGAGAGCAAATAACTTATCTTCATTGATATTTGGATTTATTGGTTAACAATTTTCCTGTTTATCCAGGTTCAAGCATTTTGCAAAACCGCTGTTAAACAACACCGATCTTACAAATGTTTGTTTACCTGTTTGATAAGGAAATCTTTCGGCTTGATACCTACTATCCGATCTACTTCTTTCCCGTTTTTGAACAGGATAATGGTAGGGATTCCCCTGATGCCGAATTGCTGTGAAACTGGTTGGTAATGATCCACATTCAGTTTGGCAACAACGGCTTTAAAATTTTCATCTTCAGCCAGTTCGTTCAGTACGGGGCCCATCACTTTACATGGCATGCACCATTCGGCCCAGAAATCAACCAGGACCAATCCTTTTTTAGTCTGGCTCAGGAAGTTTTTATCGGTAAGGGTAATGATCTTTTCACTTTCGGGCACAGCGGACATGTTTTTCATTCTTCTGAAAGAATAAATCATGTAAACTGCAAAAAGTGCGACAATGGTGATGGCAATAATCAGACCTGTTGACATATCAGTGAGCTAAAGTTTCGTGGAGATGTCTGGATTTCAGTTGATGAATATAGCCGGAAGCGGCCAGGGCGGCAATGGTCCCGTCACCAACGGCGGTTGTAACCTGACGGTAACGCTTCACGATGGAATCACCGGCGGCGTAGACGCCAGGAATACTGGTGGCCATATCGCTGTTTACCAGGATTTCGTTCCATTGGTTCATTTCAACTTTTCCCTTTAGAAATTCGGTATTCGGAACATATCCGATAAAGATAAACACCCCGTCGGTAAGGAAGTTTTGCACTTCTCCGGTTTTCAGGTTTTTAATATCCACGTGCTCCAGTTTTTCATTGCCATGGAAACCGGTAATGGTTGATTCCATGATGAAATGGATCTTCGGGTTGGCTTTCGCCTCTTCCACCGCGTATTCAAATGCCTGGAAATGGTCAAACTGGTGCACGATGGTCACTTTGGTGGCATATTTGGTCAGTGACACTGCCTCTTCGAGGGCGGAGTTGCCGCCACCTACCACCACTATTTCCTTCCCGGTGAAAAAGTCTCCGTCGCAGGTAGCGCAATAGGAAATTCCCTGGCCTTTGAATACAGCTTCACCAGGCACGTTAAGGGTCCTCGAGCGGCCACCGGGCGTCAGGATAATGACATTTGAGGTATAAGTTGTTCCATCTGACAAGGTAACAGACTTAATTTCACCCTCAAGTTGCAGGTCTGTTACCTGGGAATTTCCTTTGATCGTGCAGCCGAAACTTTTGGCCTGCTTTTTCATGATATTGGAAAGCTGGTAACCCGAAATGCTTTCCACCCCGGGGTAGTTTGCAATTTCATGGGTTAAAATCATCTGACCGCCAGGCACTCCATCACTGATTATCAATGTGTTCAGTCTGGCTCTCGAAAGGTATATTCCGGCAGTCATTCCCGCAGGGCCTCCGCCTATAATAATGGCATCGAAGTGGTTATTTGTATTCATTTTCAAATTCCGGAATGGTTAGCGGGAATCCGGAGTCCCTTTTAAAGTCTTCTGATAAATTATCTGGAACCGGAACAACATGAGGTGTCTGGCAGATAAGCAGGACCTCAGGTTATTCCGGTTCATGAAATACCCGGAGTCAGGTTAGCTGACTGTTACAGGAGCAAATTCATTGTCAAGGATGGCCCTTACCTGGCTCATACTCTGGATACTGGAAGTGGCTTTTACCAGTTTGCCGTTTTTATAATACATGGTGAAGGGAATCCCCATAAAGCCACGTACTTCCGGCACATCGCGGATCACATAAGCCTCAGGATTGTCAAATTCCATATCGGCAAATTTCACATGTTTGTATTCCTCTTCGAGATCTTCCATGATTCCGTAAACGGGAATACACATGGGGCCCATGCGGCCGCAACAGATCATGACATTTTGGTTTTCGTTAATCAGCTTCTGATGTTCAGCAGCCGTCATTACATGGTGAAGGTTGGTGTAGAGCATTGTCTTATTGTTTTTGATTTTTAACTATTTGGGTTGAAGTCGTTGGTTATTCTGTTTAAGATGCTGGATGAACTTTATTCGTTTTCCATTATCCTGATTTCGTAAGTGATGGGCATTGCTTTGCGGTAAACCACCGAAACGCCGCAGTAGCGGTCCTGAGAAAGATCAATGGCTTTGCGCAGTTTTTCTTCATCCAGCCCATCCCCGGAGAATTCATAAATAAGGTGCATGCCGCTGTAGTGTTTAGGGTGTTCTTCGGTGAGTTCAGCCTCTATGCGTATGTTGAAGGTTTTGGGCTCCACCCGCATCTTTTTCAGGATGGAGATTACATCCATGCCGGTGCATCCGGCCAGTGAAGCCAGCATTAACTCTTTGGGCCTGGGTCCTGCATCCTGTCCGCCCACTTCCGCTCTCGCATCCATAATTACATGATGTCCGCTTACAAGGGCATCAAACTGCATATTGCCGTTCCAGGAGGTATTTAAGGTCTGTTTCATGTTGCTGAATTTTTGATGCTGCAAAATTAACCCCCATATCTTTCCCCGGCAAGCATACAGGAGGTGAGGGGCACAAGCCCGGAATTGAGTTTGCTCAACTTTTTTATTGAGGAAGGTCCGGAGAGAAATGAAATATCAGCGGATGCTGTTACCTGATCTCTCCCAGAAACACGCTCCACATCAGCAGCGTGTCGTTGCCGAATGCTTTGGGTAGTTTACGGGCATAAAACAATGCACTCAGTTTTTCTTTTCCCAGGTTTACGGTATCTTGTTTTGTGCTTGTTGATGTGGTACAACTGAAGTTTAATTTTCCGGTGTAACAGGATTCTCCGGCAGGCCTGAGCAGCGCTGCAATACACACATCCTCAATTTGAAAAGAGATTGATTGGAACCCTGAAGCGTTGTGCAGGCCGGTTACTCCTTTATTTTTCAGAATTTTGTTGTTGGTGATTAAGCCCAGATGCCTGTTTAAGGCAATATCTTCGCTGGTAAACATATTGCTGATCATACGTTCAGCCTCGGCCCTGAGGGCTGTATCCAGATTTTTATTGAAAGCGATGCCCAGGTAATCGCCATAATCCACGATCTTTTGTTTTGCATTGATCTCAAAGGCCCTCAATGATTGTTCTGAAAGGATATCCGCTCCGAATTCAGTCCTGATCCGCTCTCTGGACTGCTCCAGATCGGCTTTTTCTCTTCCGGCTTTTTTTTCTTCCTCCGGGCCGCACGACCTTGAGCTCAGTATAAACCAGGTAAGGATAGCCATCAGTATATAGTAACTTTTTCTCATGGCTTTACCTCCTTTTGCCTGAAGCGGATCAGTGAAATTTTACCCGCTTCATACCTGGTGTCAAAAATTTCAATTCCTTGTAAACTGGCAGAAGGAAGCGTCAGTTTATTGATAAACTCCCCTTTGTTGTATAATTCCACTCCGAGGGTTTCCTTGCCATTTACCTGGTAAATCATCGCATTGTCCGAAATGATTCCGTTCAGCTGGTCTCTTCTTCTCTGCCAGTCGGTCACCCTGCTGGCCGAAAAATACTGAATCATCAGCGCATAGTTATCCGGCCTCAGGGTTACGGACTCCTGAGGATTAAACTTGTCGAGCAACCTGACTATGGTATCCGTATGATAACATGGCGCTTCCACAACAAACCGGAGACTGGCCCGGCCTGTTTTCACAACGAAACTTCCGTCGGTACCACACAGATAGTTTACCGGGGATTCGTTGTCACGCAGCATACTGACTTTGATAAGGCTGTTCGTTATTGCATTGCCTGTATCAGCATCATAAAAGGTAAAGCGGTATTCCTTTGTGTTCAGCAATTTGAACAGAAGAAAAAACAAACCAGATAAAATCAGTGCCGCAACAGGTACAAAGTAGAAGTAGCGGTTGGCATGCTTCAATGAATGAAGTCTGGTTGAATTTGCCGCATGTTTGAATCTGAAATCATCCCAGTTTGCATATCCGGCATAGCGGCTCAGGATGTTCAGGATATCGATGCGCGGCAGCCCCCCGTTTTCCGATTTCATGTGCATGTAAAACCACTTTTCACTGATATGGGCATTCACCTTTTGCAGTAATTCTTCCTGAAAATCAACGATCTCCTGTCCTTTCCATTGTGAAATGGAAGGATTGATTCCCGGATAGGACTGCAGCATACGTTCCACAATCTTTTGCTTCAGGATTCCGAAGGTCAGTAAATCCCTGTCGTTCACAAAAGTGGTTAATTTCCGGTTGAACCGATGGCAAAACGGTGGTAAAGTGTTTTACAATCGGTTTACAAGGTTGATTCAAATGAAAAAGCGAAGCAGATACTAATTTCGATTCTTAAAGTTACAAAAAAACCACTTATTTTAAACCGGATGATCATGAAAAAGTATGTGATGATTTTTTACCTGCTTGCCTGTTCATTGGCCGCCATGGCTTATATAAGCGGGAATCCCGGAGACAGGGATGTCTTCAGGGCTTATGAACTCAGGATGAGCGGCCAGGTGGATGAAGCAAAAGCATTGCTTCTGCAGGTGCTTGACACAGACTCAACCAATGCCATGGCGCATTACGAAATGGCCAGGCTAAACTTTTACCTGCTGACCGGGGGAGGAGGTACCCGCCTGGAAGACGTTACCGCCCACATCAGTAAGGCAGCCGACCTGGAGCCGGATAATGTAATCTATGCTTATTACAGGGCAGTTTCCGGTTTTATGAATGCATTTATGTTTATGCAAACGGGGCAGGAGGACAAGATTAAAGGTGCCGTGGATGAGACCTGTAGCTTACTCAGGAAGGTGCTGCTGCTGAAACCCGATTATTATGAACCCATGCTCTATCTTGTAGAGATTTACGGAATGCTACCGCCTGAGATGGGAGGCGATAGTGCGCAGGCTGCACATTATGCCGGAAAGCTTTCCGAAACAAATGCTTATTTCGGCG
Organism: Lentimicrobium saccharophilum; assembly: GCF_001192835.1. Classification (NCBI taxonomy): domain Bacteria; kingdom Pseudomonadati; phylum Bacteroidota; class Bacteroidia; order Bacteroidales; family Lentimicrobiaceae; genus Lentimicrobium; species Lentimicrobium saccharophilum. Next base: position 2,646,949 of record NZ_DF968182.1, on the reverse strand, counting down.
CCAGGGCCAGAGAGGTACTCGCACCTGAAGGAACTGATCTGGTTAAGTTTTGGGAAAATGAAATTGCCGGAAACGGACGGACCCCCGAACTCCTTTACCGCACGGCAATTGCCGGAATCTTAGCCGGGAATCCGGAGGTAGCTGAAAAGTATTACAATGAAGTGAAAAGCAGGGATCCTTCGGCCAATCTGCTTCAACTTCAGCTCGGCAGGTATCATATGATGAAAGTAATGCAGAACAGGGAAATTGCTTCCACTGAGTTACCGGTTGCAATCACCTGTTTTGAGAAATATCTTCAGACCCTGCCTGAACCGGTTGTCCCTCTTAAGGCATACACGCTGGGCCTGATGGCAAGGGCTAACATGTTTCTTGGCAATCAGGAAGAAGGTGAAAAACTTCAGCAGCAGGCAGCTGCCATTGACAAATACTTCTCAAAGGCGTCAGGTGTCCCTAGCCAGATCCTGTTTGAGCCGCCCGACAAAATCTGCCATCACTACTTCTCATTTTTCAGTCCGTTTTAGAAGCTGGTTTTTTGAGGAGGTTAAATCTTGAAATGTTTCAGGAATGTATTAAACCAAGTCACTGTTTTTTTTCAGGAGATTAATTAGTTTCGGACTTTGCAATTGGTCCATATCTTAAAATCACAGAGATGAGAAAGTTATTTCTGCTTATGATAGCGCTGAGTTTCGTAATTATACTGAATGCTCAGCCCTGGCAGGTTCAAATGCAACAGGTCTCAGGCAATTCGAAGGTAAAAACGCTCAGACTGAAACCTGAAATGAGACTCGAAATCGGACGTCTGTTGAATGATAACGATACCCTGAAAGAATATAATTATTATAACGGGATATTCCTTGGCGGCACCGCCGATTCTATCCGGATCAGGTTAAATGAAGTAAAAATAAATTCAGTGTTCACCAACGGGATAAAGCATCAATCAACCATTCCAGTGAAATATTTTACCTCTGAAGCGCTCAGGGATTCTGGTTTCATGAGCTTTGCATTGCCAGAAATAGACTATCTGAAATTTCGCCCTGCAAAAAAGAACGAATTCGGAGGTTTTGTAGAACCAACCATCTATTTATCCTTACTCACCCTCTTTCTCTCGCCGATTATCAGTTACAATTTTAAAGAAGGGGAACTGAATGCGGAAAGGTATAAATACTGGGCACTGGGCAGCACCCTGGTACTTGCTTCCTGTATTACTGCCATCATTACTATTAATGCAATTCATGGACCCGATACCTTCCGGTTTAAGGCCGGTTGGCCTGGTACGCATATCAAGCAATGGCGTTTTATAAATCAACCGGATATCAGATAATCCGCTTTTTAGAACGCACAAGAACTCTCTTATATCAATTCATTGAAAAAACTAAAGCCATGATCGAGCACGTTCACAAACACATTACTTCCGAATTGCAGCAGAATGCAAAAACGGATATTATTTTCATTCTTGCTTCCATCGCCCTCAACCTGATAGCGCTGGCTATCAATTCAGGATCGGTCGAAAAATCACGTACCGATGACACCGCATTGTTGGTGATGTTCATTTTTGTTGCACTGATCATCATCATTAATCTGGTTGCCATAATCGGACTGACCAAAGGCAAACAAACCCGCACCAAACTTCTTAACGGGTTGATTAAAATGTATGTTGATCAACAGGTCGACAAATATTATGATGCTTCACTGATGAGCAGCTACAGTGTGCGGTACAATCTGTTTATTCTGGTGGTTGTATGTACCGGGATTATCTCAATCATTGTTCCGTTTGTGATGAGGTAATTTACCGGATTTTACATTGAGAGGGCAGCATCTGTTTTTTTACATCTGATCTTAAACCTGGTAAATTATGAAAAGGTTGCTTTGTGTGCTGATCACCTTACAATTGATCACAGCTTTTGGTCTTTATGCTCAAAATTCCGGTATTGCATTCAGGGCTTATGAAAGCAGGATGAATGGCAATCCGGAGATGGCCCTTTCATTGCTTGATTCTGCTTTGAAAGTCACCCCTGATAACGCAGAACTATGGTTCGAAAAGGGACGCTGCCTGGACTGGATTAAACTGCAGAATTGCAAAAAGTTTACAGATGTATGGAGGATTCTTAAACCAACGCTGAAAGATTGCAGATATTGCTTCCGGAAAGCATGTCATTATGAACCCGGGAATGCCCGTTATCATTATTGGGCAGGACAAAATGCGATGACGATAGCACTGGTGGAATTCTACACGCCCTGGGAGTGGCTGCTTATCCCAGGTGTAATGAACTCCGCTGTAAAACATCTTAAGAAATCAGTCCTTTTAAATCCGGTTAATCCTGAATACCGATATAATTTGATCAATGTATTGCACTTTGGCTGGTTATTATCAGGCAACAGGAAGCTTGCCCTTTTGCACACGGATACGATATCGGAAACTGACCCGGTTTATGGGGTTATGGCAAAAGAATTAATGGAGACAGGAAAGCAACCGTATGATCCTTATCCTGAATACAGAAAATTACTGCAATCAGATCCTGATAATATAAGACTTCTGAGTGAAGTTGCTGCGCTTTATTCCCGCAAAGGGGATTCCTGTCGCGATACAGCCATTGCCATGTACAGAAGAATCCTTGAACTGGAACCGGATAATATCAATGCTTTAAAGCGCCTGTACTGGACAGTCCCGGCTTCAGACAAGGATTTGGTTGTTCCGTATATACTGTCATATTTCAGGGCTGTTGATAATAATTACAACTATTACACGGCCTCCGGTATGCAGTTGTTGGCCACTTATCTGAAACAACTTCATGATGAACAAAGAGGAGCTGTTTTATCGCTGGCTGCTGAAAGACTTCACCCTGATAATTATGGTACATTTATCAATGATATTGGGCCGCCCTGATTACCGGTAACCAGGAAGCTTGTAAAGGCCCTCAATGGTTTTTATTAACAACCGGATCAGTTCAGTAATTTCAGGGAGCCACCATGCCAGTGATGAACGACAAAAAGCGGAGAATCATCAGGAATGCCGGAATGGTGCTCGCGGCATTTGCAGGAAGCATCTTTGGCCTGATTCTGACCATTCCTGGGTATTTGCTGGATTGGGGCCCGGGAAGCGGGATGGAAGGTCCCCTCTGGAAAGTAATGATTACCGGAATAGCCTCCTTTGCAGCCGGGGCATGTGCGGGTGCTTTTCTTTTCAGGTTGCTGGCCGGGAAACTTCTCTCAGATCTGTTCTCTGTACTTGTTAACGCCTTCCTTTCGCTGGCAATGATGATTGCCTCATCGACGGCCGCATTTATTACAGGCTGGGTAGTGGCCTACCTGACTGGTAAAATAACGGGAGCTATTTCAGGCCTGGAATGGAAAGCTGTTCTATTTTACGTTCCGCTGATGTCGTGCATTTACAGCCTTCCGGTAAGTCTTGTTTCAGGAGTTTTATTCTTTGTTTTTGTCTATATTTATCTCAGGAAAAGCAATTCCGGGGTATTATGAAATTTTCATCTGCATGCTATCCTATCTTCACCGAAGTCATGGAAATCGACCCCATAATGGTTTTGGTGTTGAAGAAGGAGACGTCCTCGTTTTTTTCCTGAAGTCCGAGTGTATAGAGCAATGGCAGGTAATGCTCCGGAGTGGGGACAGATTGTTCAAAAGCCTTTCCGGCCTTTTTATAATCAATTAATGCCTGATGGTTTCCTTCTGCAATCCATTGCCGCATTTTTGAATCGGTTTCAACAGCCCAGTCATATCCTGAATCGGGTTTTTTCCAGTCAATGATCCGCAGGTTGTGTACGATATTTCCACTGCCGATGATCAATACACCTTTTTTACGCAGTGCAGCAAGTCCGGCAGCAAGCTCATAATGCTCACGGGGCGATTTACCGTAGTCAAGGCTGAGTTGTATTACCGGAATGTCGGCATTCGGATATAGGTGTCTGATCACGCTCCAGGCGCCATGGTCAAGTCCCCAGCGCTCATCCAGTCCGACGTTGGTATGAGTAATTATTTTGCTGGTTTCAATTGCCAGTTCAGGACTTCCGGGCGCCGGATACTGAACATCGAACAATGCCTGGGGAAAACCGCCGAAATCGTGAATGGTACGCGGTTTTTCCGTGGCGGTGACGAAAGTACCACGCGTTTCCCAATGTGCTGAAACACAAAGAATAGCGTTAGGGACCGGAAGACTTTTTCCAATTTGTTGCCACCCACGTGAAAACTCATTCAGTTCAATGGCATTCATCGGACTGCCATGGCCGAGAAAAAGCACCGGCATGGAGGGGGTGTTTCCCCAATGTGAAACTATATTTTGCAACGCATTTACTTTTATGGCATAAGGTGTTATTAACAGGGCCAAAGATGATAACAGAAATTTTCGCCGGTTCATGTTTTTTGTTTTTAAATGCTCATGGGTATGTCCATAAGCAGAATTTCTGAGCCGGCCTGGCCAGACTTTATATCGACACCGTCTTCATCGCTGATCCCCAGTCCGTCACGTTCACTGAGCTCAGTTCCATCAATGGTAAAACTTCCTTTCAACACAAAGGCGTAAACCCCGTTCCCGCTTTTTCTGATTTGGTATTTTGTCTCAAATCCTTCGTCAAAAATGCCCATATGGAACCATGCATCCTGATGTATCCACACTCCCGCATCCTGCGGATCGGGCGATAGAATCTGCTGTAGTTTGTTCAGGCGATCTTCTGTTTTCAGCGTTATCTGGTCGTAACGTGGTTTCACATTCTGAGATTTGGGAAACAGCCAGATCTGAAGAAATTTCACCGGCCTGTCGCTGTTTTTGTTGTACTCGCTATGTGTGATACCGGTTCCGGCGCTCATAACCTGAATGTCGCCTTTTCTGATTACGGCTACATTTCCCATGCTGTCTTTGTGTTCCAGGTCGCCTTCGAGCGGGATGGAGATAATTTCCATATTGTCGTGCGGATGGGTGCCAAAACCTTTCCCCGCTGCCACAAAATCATCGTTCAGCACCCTGAGTACGCCAAAATTCATCCGTTCAGGATTGTAGTAATTTGCAAAACTGAATGTATGCCTGCTTACCAGCCAACCATGATTGGCAAGGCCGCGGCTGCCCGCTTTGTGAAGCACTTTGTTTTTCATAATTTTTCTTTTGTATCCGGTAAATGATTAAACCCCAATGGCTCCGGCACATTCGGCATTTCTGCCCTGCGTAACGGAAAATTTCTCCGGCAGGTTTTGATGTAAGCAGTAATCCTTTACCCATGAGCGCTTTTCTTAAAAAATCCTTTCGGTTCATAGCGCAGGGTTTAATCTTTTTATTTTAGAATTTTCTGATGGTGAATTCGTTATATTTTACAGGCAGACTTAACGTCTGCCTGCTCATTATTCTAAAGAGGTGAAACAGGCTTCAACCATCCAACCTGTTTTATCCTAAACTATCAGATTTATCAGGCCTGTTTTACGAACTGCACTTCAGCACTGATCTTTACCTCTTCGCCTACCAATACGCCACCGGCCTCAAGGGCTGCATTCCAGTTAAGCCCCCAGTCTTTGCGATTGATTTTTCCGTTAAGGCTGAAACCGACTTTCTGGTTGCCCCAGGGATCTTTCATCAGGCCGCCAAATTCCACATCGAGGATTACTTTCCGGCTAATACCTTTAATGGTCAGGTCACCGGTGAGCTTAAATGCATCATCACCGGCTTTTTCCATCTTTTCTGATTTAAAAGCGATGGCTTTAAAATTGTCTACATCGAAAAAATCAGCACTTTTCAGGTGGGCATCGCGGTCGGCATTGCCGGTGCTGATGGTTGCGGGATCAATGCTCAATGAAATATCAGAAGTGCTGAAATCGTCTCCTGTTGTTGTAACATCAATTGTAAATCCTGCAAATACACCCTTTACATTTGAAATCATGAGGTGCTTTACTTTGAAACTTATTTCCGAGTGTGAGGGATCAAGAGCCCATTTTGTTGTCGTCATTTTCTTAAAGTTTTACGTTGTTTCTGATGATGCAAAATTACACCGGTCCGCAAGGCGGAGGGTTACACTTTCAGGAACATGTGTGGTACAATCAGGAAATCAGGGCAAATGATTTTTCGCGGAATTTAAACGGGCATCTCCTTTTTTCTCTTTTAAGAAAAGGATAATTTTATAAGATTTAACATGTTTTTTTAGCCACTAAGTCTCTAAGACTCTAAGGCCCACAAAGTTTTCAGTAGGAAGATGCTCATTCTGAGTCCAGATTCCTTTGTGATTAATCTTTGTGCCTTTGAGCCTTTGTGGCTGTTTTCTTTTACAGTGAAGTAATAATTAGAAGTACCCTCTTCATTCTTCTCTTTTAAGACTGTGTTAATTTATACTTTTTAACATGTTTTTAGCCACTAAGTCTCTAAGACTCTAGGGCCCACAAAGTTTTCAGCAAGAAGATGCTCATTCTGAGTCCAGATTCCTTTGTGATTAATCTTTGTGCCTTCGAGCCTTTGTGGCTGCTTTCTTTTACATTGAAGTAATAATAAAAGCAACTTCACTATTGTTCTTTTTTAAGACTGGGTAAATTTATAAGATTTAACATGTTTTTTTAGCCACTAAGTCTCTAAGACTCTAAGGCCCACAAAGTTTTCAGTAGGAAGATGCTCATTCTGAGTCCAGATTCCTTTGTGATTAATCTTTGTGCCTTTGAGCCTTTGTGGCTGTTTTCTTTTACATTGAAGTAATAATAAAAGCAACTTCACTATTGTTCTTTTTTAAGACTGGGGAAATTTATACTATTTAACATGTTTTTTAGCCACTAGTCTTAATTACTTTAAAAGTTGAATTAAATATTCCTCGGGCTTATTGGTATTGTTTTCAGATTCTTTGTATTTTCACTTACCAGAAACATATAAAGCTTTATTCTTATGTCAGTTAATACCGAAAACGAGAAGATTAAAAGATCAAATTACCAGCCGCCCGATGAGAATACTGAAAGAATTGCCAGTTTAATTGTTGATGCAGCCTATTATGTTCATATCAATCTAGGGCCTGGTTTATTAGAAAAGGTTTATGAAGTTTGCTTTTGTCATGAGTTGAAAAAGCGAGGTTTAAACTTCAAAAGACAGATTGATATTCCAATTGTTTATGATAATATCACTTTTAATGAAGGTCTGAGGTTAGATGTTCTTGTTGAAGATAGAATTATTTGTGAACTAAAAGCCCTTGAAACAATTAATCCTTTGTGGGAAGCACAGATACTAAGTCATTTAAAGCTGACAAACAAAAAGTTAGGCTTTCTAATCAATTTTAATGTCATTAAAATAAAGCAGGGTATAAGGAGATTTGTCGTTTAATACAAATCGGGAAGTATCTAAATAGTTTACTTGTCTGGACAAAAGGCCTCTGTGATCCTCTTAGTTATTGAATTTGGCTTTGGCAATTAAAGTTCAAATCACTTTGTGATTAATCTTTGTGCCTTCGAGCCTTTGTGGCTGCTTTCTTTTACATTTAAGTAATAATAAAAGCAACTTCACTATTGTTCTTTTTTAAGACTGGGTCAATTTCTGCTATTAACATGTTTTTTTAGCCACTAAGTCTCTAAGACTCTAAGGCCCACAAAGTTTTCAGTAGGAAGATGCTCATTCAAAGTTTTGACGCCTTTGTGATTAACCTTCGTGAATTTGTGGTTGTGTGGCCGTTTTAAAGATCTTTAATACAGGATCAGGAAATCAGGGCAAATGATTTTTCGCGAAAACCGGTGGGGGTTATCCCGGTCTTCTTTTTGAAAACCCTTGTGAAATAAGACTTTTCGTTATATCCGAGCTCAAAACCGATTTCCGAAACGGATTTTTCGGTGTTCAACAATAGCCTTCTGGCCTCTATCAGTTTCCGGGTTTCTATGATATCAGTGGCGGTTTTTCCGAACGAAGCCTGGGTGATCAGATTAAGATTACGGGCAGTCATGTTCAGTTTTTCGGCATAAAAATCTGCGCCTTCAGGCCGGTGAAAGTTATTCTCCAGGATTTTCAGGAAGTTGTTGAAGGTGATCAGGCGGGTGTTGGCCGTGCCGGATTCCCCCAGGTATTCAGTGTGTGCATCTTTCTCAAGTTTGGCCAGTATTGCGCTGAGCAGGTGGCGCAGTACCTGATAGTCCGGATTGTGCTCCGTGCTTTCCCTCAGCATAATCTCGCACAGGGCATGCAGGGTGGTGCTGCAGTAATCGTGGCTCAGCGGGTATTGAACCTTCTCAATAAATCCGGAATAAAAATTAAAGCGGCTTTGCGGGATAAAATCATTCCGGTATCGGATCAGCCAGCCGCGCGTTTGGTGGTCGGGCACGAATGAGTGGACCTTCCCCTGGGCAACATATACAATTACCGGGGCTTCCAGGGTTTCAGAAACGAAATCAACCGTGTACTCAGGGTTTCCATGGGTGATGATCCACAACTCTTCATGGTCGTGGCGGTGGGTTGAAGCAGGATTCAACGCTTGCGGTGCAAGATACTCGCAGGTAAGAGCGGTAATGGAAATCGGACTGGTCATTGGTTGTAAATGCTGGTTTTGAACCGCTGCATCAGAAGCGTTATTCTCAATAACGGATACCTCCGGGATTTGTTTCAAAATATTTGATCCGGTAAATTTATCCAAATCATAATCAAAGCCTTGCTATAGGTTATTTTGAACCGGACAAAATTCCGCTGATAATTCTTTCTGCAGTATCCCTGATGCGGGAAATACCGTTTCCGGGATCTGAGGCAATTAAATGCTTAAGGATTATACTTCTGATGCAAAACCGGTTCAATTACTTGGAATTCTGAGTAATAATTTGTATCTTGACGCCTTTAGAAGCCTGTTGGCTTTCTTCCTGCTTTTTCCTGCCCTTATTCATACTTTGCTGGCATCTATTCAATCTTTCCGGCAGCGCTTCCAATCCTGGAGGGTAAATTTATTATGACTTCCGGATCATTATATCCTGAATTCAATACTGCTGCAACTATTTACAAATCAGTTATCAGGAAACCGGATAATGAAGAAATTATTGCTCTTTATCATTGGTTTTGTCATCAGCCAACAGGTAGTTTTTCCTCAGGGTTGCCTGCCGGAGGGCATCACCTTTACTACCCAGGAACAGATTGATAATTTCCAGGTAAATTACCCGGGATGCTCGGAGATTGAAGGGAATGTAATTATTTCAGGTGCTGATATCACCAGACTCGATGGCCTGGGTGTGCTGCTATCCATCGGAGGCAATCTGGAAATCAGACTCAATGAATTGCTTGGTGACCTGTCGGGACTTCAGAACCTGGAAACCCTGGGAGGTGATTTACGTATTGAGCAGAATGATGTTCTTGAAGATCTTCTGGGTCTTGAAAACCTGTCAGAAATCAACGGTGACCTGATCATCGGAGATATTGTCTGGGGACAATACCCATACAGCACGGGGAATCCCTTGCTTACCAGCCTGGCCGGGCTCAGCAGCCTGGTTTCCGTACAGGGGAACCTGAAACTGTGTGGCAATTATTCACTGGTTACGCTTTCAGGCCTTGAAAATCTGGCCTCTGTCGGGGGAAACCTGCAGGTGGGAGGTATAGAGTTTATTTATGGATTCACCTTCGGAAATCCTTTGCTCGTAAATTTAAACGGCCTTACCCGGTTATCTGTCATTGGGGGAGGCCTGTTTGTAGCCGGGAATAATAACCTGGCTGATCTTACCGGCCTGGATTCACTGGTTACCGCAGGTCAACATTGCTGGTTCGATCTGAATGAGTCACTATCGTCCCTGCAGGGGTTGGATCAGCTTACCTCCATTGGCGGAAGTCTGAAAATCCGCTGGAATAATGCCCTCTCAGACATCGGCGGTCTGGAGCATATCACTTCCCAATCCATTCAGGATCTCGAAATCATTTACAATCATACCCTGGCCGAATGCAATGTGCAAAGCATCTGCGATTATCTGGCGGACCCCAATGGTACTGTTGAAATATATGATAACGCTCCCGGTTGCAACAGCCCCGGAGAGGTGGAAGCTGCCTGCGATGCTCTTTCTGTTTCCGGAGTGTCGCGGGTGAATTCCCTTTCCCTGAATCCCAATCCGGCAAATGACATGGTTACCATTTCAACTGCTGTCTCAACAGACATTGCCAGACTTTTGATCCTTACCCTCACCGGACAACTGGTTATGGAACTGAAGTTTACCGGTTCACAAATCCGGATTGACATTGGCGGTCTGCCTCCGGGAGTATTTATTGTGCGTCTGCAAAATAATGAATCAGTGGCGGTAACGAAGCTGATAAGGAAATAACGAAAAACAGTGTATAACCATTAAATTCATTCATTATGAAAACATTCACTTTTCTTTCTGCAGCCATTCTCTGTACTGTATGTCTTTCATTTGGTCAGACAGGAAAATTTATACCGGCAAAAGAAACAGGTCCGCGTTTTGTTGAGGGGCAAATTACCGTTAAACTGAAACCAGGTACCGGTGAATTCCAGAGACAAACCGGGGATGTGCATTTCGGGATTAAATCGCTGGACGAAAAGGTTGTTGATTTTGAGGTTTTTGAACTGGATAAGCGATTCAGGTATAACCCCTCAAAACTGCGATCAGATGTGCCCGACCTTTCAAGAATTTATAAGCTTTCTTTTCCGGCCGGATTTCCTGTACGGGAGGTGGCAGAAGCCTTTTCATCCGACCCGAATGTGGAATACGCGGAGCCGGTTCCAACCGGGCACGTGCTGGAAGTTCCCGATGATGTACTGTATGAGCAGTTGCAGCACCTTCCTCAGATTTTTGCGCTGCAGGCGTGGGATATCCACAAAGGTGAAAACGGTGCCGAAGAAATCATCATAGCCATCATCGATACCGGAGTTGACTGGGATCATATTGACCTGCAAAGCAATGTGTGGCAAAACCTGGCCGAAGATGCCGATGGTGACGGCCACACTTTGGAGTTTAACGGAATTCAATGGATACTTGATCCAGGAGATTTAAATGGAATTGACAACGATTTCAATGGTTTTCCGGATGACCTGATCGGCTGGAATTTCATCACAAACAATGGGAATCCCAATCCAATCCCGGGCAATCCGGTCGGGAATCATGGAACCCATTGTGCCGGTATTTCGAACGGAGCTACCAACAATGGAACCGGAATTGCCAGTATCAGCTGGAACCTGACCCTGATGCCGGTTTGTGCCGATCAGAATAATACCCTTGAATATGGATGGGACGGAATTATTTATGCTGCTGAAAACGGCGCTGATATCATATCGAACAGTTGGGGAGGATTTCTGTATTCCATCGCCAGCCAGGAAGTTATTGATTATGCAACAGGGCTTGGCAGTATTGTGGTGGCCGCTGCCGGTAACAACAATAACGATGACGTACATTATCCCTCCTCCTACCTTGGCGTAATATCGGTCGCCTCTGTCAGCGTGGACGACACCAAAGCGGCTTATTCTTCTTTTGGTCCGGGTGTGGATATCTCTGCACCCGGGGGTGGGCTTGAAGGAGGAATTTTAAGTACTCTGCCCGGAAACAATTATGGACTGTCTTCGGGTACTTCCATGGCAACTCCTCTGGTTGCCGGTTGTTTCGGTCTTTTAAAATCATACCACCCCGCGTGGTCGAACGAACAACTTATAAACCAGCTTTTGGGAACCGCCGATGACATCGATACCCTCAACCCCGGCTATGCATATCAGCTTGGAACCGGCCGGGTAAATGCTTTTCGTCTTCTGTCGGAAGAAAATGTAATCCTGCCGCAAATCCTTAAACTGGAGCTGTTCAGTATGAATGTTGATGATGCCAATGGGAATCAGATTAATGAGCCCGGTGAAGAAGTAATCCTGAATCCTACATTCAGAAATTTTGTTCAATATGCAGGCGATGACCAGGTCATAGTTACACTAAGTACTGAAGATGAGTATATTACTATTTTGAATGATACTGCAATAGTAGATATTCCACCGGATGGATTCTTCACCATTGAAAATCAGTTTCGCTTCTTGGTCAGTGAAGATGCCACCTCTCATTTTGCAGGTTTCACCATTACATTCGATGGTGATGCAGAGATTGTTACCGGCGGCGAGCAGTTTGTTGAAGTCCTGGTGGCGCCCTCAGGCATCTTTGTTTTTGAAGGGGAACCCAACGAACGGGATTACAGCGGAACCTATATCAAAGGTGTGTTCGATCAATTGGGTATTCCTTATACCTATTCCAACACTTATCCTGCAACGTTGCAGGGATTTGACAACGTATTCCTCTCCCATGCAAATTTCGGCGAAACGCTTTCCGAAGGTACTATTCCAACGGAGGAACATACTATGATCTGCCAGGAATTTCTGGAGAACGGAGGCAATTTGTATATTGAAGCCGGAGGGATGTTCACGGGGATGCAATACCTTGGTTACCCGAATTATGCTGCCATGAAACAGCTTTTTGGAGTTAGCAGCAATCAGATCGTGATGATTGAACATTCGCTCGATTCGCTGATAGGGTCGGAAAGCAGTGCTTTCGAAGGGATTGAATTCAATAACTCAACCCAGTTATACAATTGGTATATTGATAAACTTACTCCGGTAGAAGATGCCATCGTCCCGTTTTATGAATACAATTACGGCAATGTTTCCATTATGTTCGACGGTGCTGCAACCTATGGCCATAAAGCTTTTTATTTCGGCTATTCACTGGCAGAACTTGTTGACACCGATCCTGTAAATTCAAAAAACAATGTCCTGCTAAAGGTGCTCGACTTTTTTGAGATACTGCCAGAGAATTATGTCCTGGCTAATTTCATTGCGGATAAAAAAGTGGGTGGAATTCCCCTGGATGTAAACTTCTCTGATCTCTCGCTCACCGATCCTGCACATCCGGCCTTGTCATGGCAATGGGATTTTAACAACGACGGAACCATAGACTCCCAGGATCAGCATCCGGCATGGACTTACTATGATCCGGGCACTTATGATGTCAGGCTGATTGTTTCTAATGAATTGGAATCAGATACCCTGGTGAAGGAAGGTTTTATCGGAATTAATACCGGGTACCTTGTATACGAAGGTGTTGCCGGTGGTGACGCATACAGTGGTTCGTTTATCAGGGACTATCTTCTGGAGCATGTTTACACGGTCACCTATCGGAACAACCTGCCGGAAAGTCTGGAAGGATTTTCGGCAGCATTTCTTTCATTTGGCAATTATGAATCCGGATATACTGTCATGGATGCAGTAATGGCTAAAACCATTGGCGATTATCTTGAGAGTGGCGGATACATTTACCTGGAAGGTGGCGATGCCCTGGGTTATGATCAGGCAGAAAATGACCATTTGCTTGAAATGTTTGGTATAGCCTCTGCAACCGATGGGACGAACAATCCGATCGACAGCCTGAAGGGACAAGCAGGAACATTGGCTGAAGACTTGTTGTTCACCGGCAGTCAGCAGTCCTCTGTCGCCTACATCGACCGCTATGTGCCCATTGACGATGCCGGCGCTGCCTTTGTGGAAAAGGACTACGGAATTGTGGCCGTACAACATAGTCTTCCCGGCGCTCATCGTACTTTTTGTTTTTCCTATGCACTGGCTGAACTTGAGGACGGAGAAAACCCGGATACCCGTGAGGAGTTGCTGCAAAGGATACTGAACTTTTTTGATATCTATACCGGTGCTCCTCCGGTAAATAAACTCCGGGATGGCTGTTTAAATATTTATCCAAACCCGGCCACTGGCCAGATCACCATCTCAGGACCCGGGTCTGCAGATTGCTTCATTAATACCCTTTACACCCTCACCGGTCAGGTGGTGATGGAAATGCAGATATGCGGCCCTGAAGCCCAACTCGACATCTCCGTCCTGCCGCGGGGAGTGTATTTTGTGCACTTGCAAAATGATACAACAGTGCATGTGGGAAAATTTGTAAAGCAATAAACTTAAAAATCAATTGCTATGAAAAAGCTATACATATTGATGTTTACTCTGGTTACAGCCAACTGCGCAATGGCACAATGGTTCCCGCAGAATTCGGGAACCACGAGTAGCCTTTATTCCGGTTATTTTACAGATGCGAACACAGGATATGTTGTCGGTAATAGTGGAACTATCCTTAAAACAACTGATGGTGGAACTAACTGGGAAGCACAGTATTCGGGTACTTTGACCAGCCTTTTATCTGTTTATTTTACTGATGCAAATACAGGTTATGTGGTTGGCTACTCTGGCAATATCCTTAAAACAATTAACGGGGGAACAGAATGGTTTCTTAACTCAACAGATAGTTTATCATTTTTAAGTTCTGTTCATTTCCCTTCAGAAAATATTGGTTATGCCGTTGGGTACACTTCCGATACATCATACTGGGAAATCGGTTTGGTGTTAAAAACCTCTGATGGGGGATTAAGCTGGGAACGACATGAATTTTCTAATAATTCACCTTTGGTTTTAAATTCGGTTTATTTCACTAGTGCTGATACTGGTTTTGTATCTGCAACTCAATTTGGCTGGACCGGATCATGCTCGGGAATAATATTCAAAACAACGAATGGGGGCAACGACTGGACGACTTGCTTCTCCTTTGGGCAGGGAGAGTGCTCAGGTTTGGGGTATCTATATTTTAGAGATAATGAAACAGGATTTATCTTAGGAGGAAGTGAAGGTGGAATGGGGCACATTTTTAAAACCACAGATGGCGGATTATCTTGGGGAAAAATAAATGATTTTGGAATGTTAAGTCCTGCTTCTGTTTGTTTTCCAACTCCTGATACCGGATATATCGTGGGTTTGGAGATGGAGTGGGGTCAAGGTATCTTCCTGCAAACCAACGATGCAGGATTCACATGGTCAGAACCTACCGTACTTACATCCTATGGATTAAATTGGGTTTATTTTACTGATTCCGTAACAGGTTATGCTGTTGGTCAAAATGGTACAATCTTAAAAACAACCAATGGAGGATTAACCAATCTAAATGAATTTGGGCATCCTGTCAAATCTTTGACATTGTATCCCAATCCTTCGGATGACAAGATTACGATCGCTGCTCCGGCTTTTTCTGGAAACGCACACTTGTCAGTGTTTAGCATTGGCGGGGTGAAAATATTGGAAAGGCAAGTTTTGGAACCTGAAATCCAATTAGACGTCAGAAAACTACTACAGGGAGTGTATGTGTTGAAAGTGGCAAATGACAAAACTGTTGAAACGGCGAAGCTTATAAAACAGTGATTTAAAAAGCTTTTAATGTTCAGCTATCATGAAAAAGTTACTACTCCTTTTGGCCTTTGTGGCCATCGGCCACACTTCAGGATTTGCCCAGTCCTGCCTGCCCGAAGGCATCACATTTACCACTCAGGCACAGATTGATAATTTCCAGGCCAATTATCCAGGCTGCACTGAAATTGAAGGGGATGTAACAATTTCAAATAATTGGAGCGGCAACATTACAAATCTTAATGGATTAAATGCGCTGACTTCCATTGGTGGAGCACTTTATATTGAAGGACTTCAAAATCTGACCAGTTTATCAGGGCTTGATAATTTAACATCAATAGGAGAATATTTGAAAATTGAATGGACTGGGCTAAGCACACTATCGGGGCTGGAAAGTTTGACTTCAATAGGGGGTAATCTTGTAATTAATGTGAATAATTCCCTTGTAAATTTAACAGGATTGGATTATGTGACCTCCATTGGAGGTACTCTCGACATTAGAATGAATGATTCACTGGCAAACCTGACAGGCTTGGAGAACTTATCTTCCATTACGGGTGGGTTATGGCTTCAATGGAATTCATCCCTGACCAGCCTGACAGGGCTGGATAATGTGTCCTCAATCAAAAATGATGTTTCCATTTATGGCACCAACCTGATCAATATGATTGGGCTGGACAATCTTTCTTCCATTGGTGGGTCGTTAATGATTGGCGGTTATGAGGGCGGTAACTTGGCACTCACCAGTCTTACGGGATTGGAAGGTTTGATTTCAATAGGGGGTTATCTTAGCATTAGCAGTAGTCCTCTTGTCAGTTTGATGGGATTGAATAATCTGAATTCCATAGGTGATGGTCTAGGTATCAGCTATACCGCTTTGACCAGTTTAACCGGTTTGGATAATATAGATGCCGGATCAATATCTGATTTAATTATTATTTATAATATTTCTTTATCAAACTGCGCTGTGCAAAGCATGTGCGAATACCTGGCCAGTCCAAACGGAACCATCGAAATTCATAACAACGCCCCCGGCTGCAACAGTCCGGAAGAGGTGGAAGCCGCCTGCGACGAAGTCTCAATCAAAAGCAAATGTTTTGAAAATGACTTTCTGCTCTTCCCCAACCCAGCCGGTAAAACCGTAACGATTTCCGGCAATAACGCTACAGCTATCCGGGAAATCGTTATTTACAACCAAACCGGCCAAAAAGTCCTGCAAAGCAAACCGGTAAACTATACCCTGGATATTTCAATACTCAGGCCGGGGATGTACATTGTTGAAATGGTGACCAATCATGGAAATTTGAGAAAAAAGCTGATCGTTCAATAAAACTATAGTTCGAATACGTTTCTAAACACTGGCAAAAAGAAAGGAGCAACCATGAAATACAGGGTTCATCGCCTGGAAGTAAGCAGGGACAACTTACAGGAACGTCTGAAGTAATTTCTGAACAAACTTGACGGGGAAGTGATATCGGTTTTACCAAATGTTACACAATACTTTCTCTGCTATGGAGCTAAGGTTAATTACATCCTGATTGTGGAAAAAGTAAGGTAAAACCCACATTTAAACATAATATAAAGCCCTGCAACCAATAACAGGGCTTTGACTGTTCGACCTGTTACTTTTCAGGGTTCATCGGGATTCTGTCATAAAATAGACTTCCGGTGACCGGGCTGATTCCCATCCGCCAGTCTGCGGCAGTTTCTTATCATGCAGTCTGTTTATCTCAGTAATCAGGCAATCACCCTTCGTGCCTTCTGCAGGTTGAATCCTTTCTTCAGTTTTTATAATTCTGTACCATTGTCCATTACCTCAATGCACCTTCTCTACCTTAAACTCCTGTTTGCTGCCGTTCAGTCTTACCCTCAGCATATAGATTGCTTCGGGAAGGGTGGTGAGGTTCAGCCTGGTTATTGCTCCGGCAATGGGCCCTGAGATGATCTCTTTACCCCTCATATTCCACAATACAAAATCTGCCGGGAAATCCGGATGATAGTTGATGCCGAGGTCGATGGTGAGCCAGTCGATGGCCGGCACCGGGTAAACCGTGGCAAAATTACGGTTGTCTCCCAGAGGCAGATCAATGCTTGTTCTGACAACACACCATTTTGAATCTGACAGGTATACCTGATAAGTACCAGGCTTCAGGCCTGAAGTACTATCCACGTGCAATCCGTAATTGTCAGATAAACTCATGGTGTATGGCGGAAAGCCTCCGGAAACCGAAACATCAATGGAACCATCGGCCGGGGGTGTAAACGGATTATCGGGCACAACGGTATAGCTCACGGAAATGGGCTCATAAGGCTCAATTTCGTAGCTTGATACCTGGCTGCATCCAAGTGGGCCTGTAATGGTAACCGTGTAATTACCCGGAACAGAAAATTCGGCTGTAGCACCTGTTGCCCCGTTCGACCACAAATAGGTAAGCGGAGCCTGACCTTGCGGAGTAAGGGTAATTCTGGCGGGGCTATCGTGACAGGTAATCTGTTTCACCTGACTGGTAAATGGGACTGTTTCCTGTGTAACTTCGGTGGTAAGGGTTTCAGCGCAATTCCTTGAATCCGTGATTGTTACGGAATATGTTCCCGGGTCGGTTGTTTCAAGTACGGCTCCTGTTTGACCATTGTTCCACTGATATGTCACCGGCAGAAGCCCTTCAACAATCTCGGGCGAAAGCCGGGCCGCATGTTCTGCAGTACATCCGGTAATGTAGGATTCTTCCAGATGAGCATCGAATACCGGGGGTGGCAGTATCACCTCGTTCCGTTCCACACACCCCACATGATCGGTTGAAACCACATGATAGGTCCCGGGCTCCAGTCCGTTGATTTCACTGCCGGTACTGCCCGTGTTCCATGCATAGGTATAAGGTGGCAAACCACCGGTGGCCGTTACCACAATCCGTCCGTCGCTGCCAGGCTCACAGGTTGACTGCTGCATTTCGGTAGTTGCAATGAAATCCACGCACTGGTAACAATGTGTTCCAAGTTCTGTAACCTGAAAGCTCCCTCCGACAAATACCTCTTTTTCACCGTTGTGGTCAAAATCAGAGATTTCAATACACTCATTTACATGCCAGTGCTCATAATATTCATCCCGGGAAACTCTTGCTGTGTATTCAATGTGCCCTTCCAGCGTGCTGAACCATACCCTTCCGGATGAAACAAAAATCAGTTCCGGCTCGCTGTTACCGGTGAGATCGTCCACCCGCAGGCCACCAATCCGTTTCTCCATCTGCACCGGCAGCCACGAAATGGTAGTTCCCGGACTATCGACCACCCCAATTTCCCCGTTAGTGGTGCCAAAAATGATCTCCTTGTATCCGTCGTTGTCGAGGTCGTAAAGATCAAATGAAGCGATGTTATCTCCCACTGTGACAACAGCATGGGTCACACCGTCGATGATCTTCAGTGAATCTGAAAACAGGATGATTTCACCGGCGGGGTCCTGATCAATATTCTCTACCATCAGTTGACAATGATATTGATCAAAATAATGATATTCAGGCAATGACCATTCAACAACGGCTGTTTCAACATCAACCACCATTACGGTTGTGGGAGCCCCGAGAATATATTCCATTTTTCCGTCGTTATCCGGATCTGCGATAGCAATGTCAGTGAACCTTTCAGGGTTATCATAGAAATATTCATTCTGTATCTGATGTGTAACCGGGTCCAGCACATACAGGGCCGCTTTGTAATTTTTGGAAGTGGGTAGCACGATTTCTGATACTCCGTCATTGTCGGTATCGAAAATGGCAAAATCAAAGATAACCGTAGAATAATAAAACATATTTCCCGGCGACTTCCACTCCTGTTCATGCGTGTATGGGTCCCAGAAAGAGACCTGGCTTTCATTGTAATAATTACTGGTGCCTGGTGCCAGGGTTATGAGTTCTTCGATTCCATCGTTGTCCACGTCGAATACCTGTATTTTCTCAAACGGGCCGTTCACCGATTCGCTTTGCCATTCCTGTTGCTGCGTTCCGAGGTCGAAGGTGTACAGATAATCCTCGCCAGTACTGCCATGGGCAACTGCCCAGATGATTTCCTTTGCCGGCTCATTGTCAACATTGCCGGTTGCAAGACAATTCAGACCGCCATGACCATAATTTCTGGACCACAACACCTCTCCGGTGGTTGTGAGCCGGCAATAAACATTACCCCAGTCAGCCTCCCCGTAATACAATTCCTTTATGCCATCGTCATCGGTATCTGCCAGGTAGAAGGCAAGGGGATCAATGTCGGCTGCCATGCTGTATTTCTCTGACTGGGTTTCAACATCCCACACCTGAATGGTATTGTTTCCGCACGCAAAAATCTCATCGTTTCCATCACCATCCTGATCGGCAAGTCCGATACGGCTGTATCCATAATTCTGATTCCCGTAGAAGTCCCATAAAACCGTATACACGCCATTCCTTAACCGGACAACCTCTCCCTTACTGTAACAGAGCTCAAGCGAAGGTTCGTTGTCAACATTTCCGCAAACTATGTCCTGTCCTCCGATAGGAATCACATGTTCCAGCACCGGCGGATAGCCCGAATAGAAATAGGTTGAATCGGTACTCAGAAACACCAGCTCAGTTTCACCATCGTTGTCGGCATCGGCATTAAGCACAGTAACAACACCTTCATTGTAATAGCCGGTGTTGGTATGATCAACCGCAAAAGAGCTGACCAGCGACATATCCGCAGTACTATAGATCTCAGCCCGGCCATTCTGCAATCCGAGTACCACCTCATAAACCCCGTTGTCATCGATATCCAGTACCGACATCATCATAATGCGGTCAGTATAGTAGGGGCTTACCCAGGTCTGTTTAAATGTCTGTTCAGCAGCGACATATTCAAGAATATACCAGTAACGTCCATCTTCAAAGGTTTCATCCCCGGCACTCAGGATCATCTCATCAATCCCGTCATTGTCAATATCTACCACAGAAAGCCCGGTGGTTCCGATGGATTCACCAAAAACAACCTGCCTGAAGGAACCTTTACACACTTCGTCGTTCTCCTGAGTAAAAGCTGACATAGAAAAGGTAAGAAGCAGAAGGAATAGCCATACTATAGTTTTCATATCACAGGATAATTATGCTGACTTACTATACCATTAAGGCAACGAATATAAACAGTTTTTAACTGTGTCGGGCATTCGACGAACATTCTGATTCTAATTTTATAATCAAATTATCCGATTGTCGGGAAAAGACTCCAGATTTTAAAAAGGCCGCTTGTATTCAGATTTTATCAGTTACTGTTGTTATACCCGACAAATTTTATTAAATTTGTCGGGTATAATCGACATATTTCAATATTATGAAGAAATTGAAGTATCAGCGCACTTTACAGGCTAAGATCACTGAATGGTTGTTTCAGGGTAAGGTAATTATTCTTTACGGCCCCCGGCAGGTCGGCAAAACAACGCTTGCCAATGAGATCATATCAGGGCAATCCGGAGCCATATATTTGAATTGCGAACGCCAGCAGGTATGGGAACTATTGAATTCGGGGAACCAGGATCGCATCAGGCAATACCTTGGCGATGCAAAAATCGTGGTGTTTGATGAAGCCCAGAAAATTCCTCAGATAGGTAGTTTACTAAAATTGTTGATTGATACTTATCCGGAAATTCAATACCTCGCTACCGGTTCGAGCAGTTTTGACCTGTCAAATGCTTTGTCAGAGCCACTTACAGGGCGCAATGTCAAGTTTATTATGTACCCTGTTTCGCTCATCGAACTTTCACCGCACTTTAACCGGTTTCAGAAGGATGAAATGCTTGAAAACCTTCTGCTTTTCGGATCATATCCCGACATCATTGACCGGCCGGAATCACAGAAACGGAAGCTGCTGGATGAATTAACCTCCGACTATCTGTTCAGGGATGTTCTGCGTTTTGAAAATATAAGAAGATCCGACATTCTGGTGAACCTTCTTAAAGCCATCGCATTACAAACCGGCAACGAGGTTTCAATGCGTGAACTCAGTAACCTGCTCAAAGTTGCCGTGGAAACGGTACAACGCTATCTTTTGTTGCTTGAGCAGTCTTTTGTCCTGTTCTCACTTCCGTCGTTCAGCCGAAACTTACGCAATGAAATATCTAAAGGGCGGAAGTACTATTTCTACGACCTGGGCATCCGCAACAACCTGCTTCAAAACTTTACCCCCTTGTCCAGCCGGAATGATACAGGACAACTTTGGGAAAATTTCTGCATAATCGAAAGAATCAAAAAAAATCAGGCAAAAGATCGCAGGGTCAATATGTATTTCTGGCGAACCTATCAGCAACAGGAAATTGACCTGATAGAAGAGCATGAAGGCATTCTCGATACATTTGAATTCAAATGGAAGTCCAGACCGGGACAAAAAATTCCTTCTGGTTTCAGGAATGCTTACCCACAAAGTACATATCAGATCATTGACAGGGAAAATTATCACAACTTTCTGACCTAGGAAGTTTTCCGGATTTATTGGCAAAGCCATTGGCTCACAGATTGGAGCGCACTCTATTTTTTTAAACTGTCTTCCCTGCAAATAAACTGTCTGACTGTATCAAGCAGACAGGGTAAGCAGTTGCCCCTGCCAATCTTTCCCGGAATTTTTTACCCCGGGTTGATTGATGCCCGAAATCCATCCAAACAGGATTAATAAAAAAAACCCTGCAAATCACTGCAGGGCTTTTTGGTATATGTCACGTATTCAGGCTTTAGGAATTTCTTCTGTCGCGTCATCTGCCACATCCTTGATTTCATCAGCCACATCTTCAGCTTTTGATTCAATGGATTCTGCAACATCTTCAACAACTTCCCCGGCCTTTTCAGTGGCGTCTTCAACAATTTCTCCCACATTATCTGCCACAACTTCAGTGGTTTCCTCAGATTTAGCGGTGGAAGCCCGTATCTTTTCTTCAAGCTTGTCAACCACTTCAGATGCTTTGTCATCCAGTTTTTCAATTACATCTTCCGCCTTGTCCCTGACTTTGGTTCCAAATTCTTTTGCTTTCGCCTTGGTTTCTGCAGCGGCTTCTTTCACATCCTCAACCACATCTTCAAGCTTGTCGTCGAGTTTATCGGCAACTTCTCTGGTGTATTCCTTCACCGATTCGAAGGTATCGGCGGCCTTGTCTTTAAGTTCGGCTGACTTCACAGTGGCGGCTTCTTTCGAAGTACCGAACAGTTTCTTCAAAGAGTTGATAAATCCCATGTTGCTGCTTTTTATTGGTTTATCTCACAAAGATAATGAATAAATGACGGAAACAAAAACCATGAAAATTAAACTGATAAGCTGAATTCAACCTTTGTTTTCAGTGCAAGGATTTCACCGCCATCCAGGCCATAAGACCGGCGCCAACTTCCAGCGCTTTTTCATCCACGTCGAAACGGTCGGTATGCAGGTTATGCACAATATTCCTTTCTTCATTCCTGGTTCCCAGGCGGTAAAAACACGATGGAATCTGTTGTGAATAGTAGGCGAAGTCTTCCGCAGTCATTCTGAGGTCAAGGTCTGCAACGTTTTCCGCTCCAAGATATTCCACGGCCGCATGCCGGGCTTCCTCGGTGACCTGATCGTCGTTGACGAGGAAAGGATATCCCTTGTCGATAAATACATCACAGGAGCCACCCATGCTTTCGGCGATGGAGGTAGCCATTCTTTCAATTCTCAGATGGGCTTCTGAGCGCCAGACTTCGTCGAAAGTGCGGAGCGTACCGTCAAGCTTCACTTCATTGGGGATGATGTTTGTGCGCCCTTCGGCGATAAAGCGGCCGAACGAAAGCACTGCCGGCAGCTGGGGAGGAGCCGTGCGGCTGACAATCTGCTGCAGGGCAACAAGGATATGAGCGGCTATCAGCACAGGGTCAACATTCAATTCAGGGGTTGCGCCATGACCACCTTTGCCTTTGACGGTCAGGTAGATCTCATCGGTGGAGGCCATGTATTTGCCCGGCTTCATGCCGACTTTTCCGGCTTCGAGCGAGGGAAGCACATGCTGTCCGAACATCTTCTGCGGGGCGGGATTTTCCAATACGCCGGCTTTGATCATCATGGATGCACCTCCGGGAAATTTTTCCTCCGAGGGCTGGAAGATCAGTTTGATGCTGCCTTCAATGTGATCTTTCAGATCATTCAGGATACTGGCCGCTCCCAGCAGGCAGGTCATGTGCACATCGTGACCGCAGGCGTGCATCACACCCGGGTTTTGAGAACAGTAGTCAACCTGGTTTTTTTCGGTTATGGGCAGGGCATCCATATCAGCCCTGAGTGCAATCACTTGTTTGCCTGGATTTCTGCCTTCAATCATGCCCACTACGCCATGTACCGCCATTCCGGTTGTGAAAGGAATCCCGTATCCGGAAAGTTTTGCCTGAATAAATGCCGAAGTTTCCTTTTCCTGCATCGAAAGTTCGGGGTGCATGTGAAGGTGGCGCCTGATGTCCTGCAATTCCGCCTGTAAATCAGCGGCTTTTTGCTTTATGGTTGTAATTAACTCCATTTGTCTCTTGGTTCGGGTTAACGAAAATCAATACAGTGCCTGTGATCATCAGCCGGTTGTCAGCTGAGGAAGGGGTTGCTCATTTTTTCGTAGCCAATGCTGGTTTTGGGGCCGTGGCCGGGATAAACACTATATTCATCCGGTAGGGTAAAAAGTTTCTGCTGTATGCTTTCCATCAGGATGTCAAAGTCGCCGGTAGGGAGGTCGGTCCGCCCGATACTGCCATAGAAGAGCACATCGCCTGCAATCACAAATTTCTGTTCGTGGTTCACCAGGCAGATGCTGCCATTGGCATGCTCGGGGGTGTAACGGACCTCAAGCGTGATGCCGCCGAATTTAAGCACATCACCGTCTTCGGTAAAAATCTCCGGTTTAACAATATCCTCCACTTTCAGGTTAAAAACGGACCCAAACTCCCTGGCTGTTTCCCAGAACATTTTACTGGCCGCATGCCCGGTCGGTTTCAGGCCATATCTGTTGCAAACAAAATGATTTCCGAGGATATGGTCAACATGGAAATGGGTGTTGATCAGGGCTATGGGCCGGAGCCGCTTTTCATCAATGTAGCCCGAAAGTTTCTGCTGTTCAGGGATATTCTCACAGCCAGGATCAATGATTACACAGTTGCCATCCTGATCTGAAATGACAAATGAATTTACTGAAAATGAATTGAATACAAAGGTTTTAACGGTTATCATAATTCATGTAATTCAAATGAATTAGCAAAGGTAACTGATTATTCCATCCGTTTGCTGTCTTCCGGTTCGTCAAAGCCCTGCATGAAAGTGTCATTTTATGCGTGGCCATGAAAATTTCTTTGCCTGTCTGGTATATCGGTATGACATTTGCTGCGAAAAAACCTGTTTTCAGGCCCGCTTCAACAAGTACGGGATTTTTGTGTTAATTTTACATCCTGGTTTTCAGATCGAAGATGAACAATTTGTCTGGCAGATACGGTATTTATAAACTGAAATTATTGGGCACATTCCTTTTAGGAGTGCTGTCCCTGATGCCTGTGCATGCCCAGTTCTATAATGGTTCGCAGATGCCGTTCGGTAAAAGCCGTGTCCAATACGGGGATTTCCTTTGGACTTACTACCGGTTCAATGACTTTGATACCTATTTTTATCTGAACGGTAAGGAACTGGCCATTTATACTGCACGGTATGCCAAAGAGATACTACCGGAACTGGAGTCGTTGCTGGAAACGCGGATGAGTGATAAAATCGAATTCATCGTTTTTAACTCCCTCACCGATCTTAAACAGAGCAATATAGGCCTGGTCAGTGAACAACAATATAATATCGGCGGTATTACGCATATCATTGAAAATAAAGTCTTTATCTATTTCGATGGCAATTATGCCAACTTTGAAAAGCAGATCAGGGCGGGAATGGCCAGGGCATTGATAGATCAATCGATTTATGGGGGCTCGGTGGGCAGGCAGATTACCAATGCCACGCTGATGAGTATGCCAGCCTGGTTTATCGACGGTCTCGTATCTTACATAGCGGAAGACTGGAATACCGAGATTGACAACTATATGCGCGAAGGCATCATTTCCGGACGCTACCGTAAATTCAATCATCTGAAAGGGGAAGATGCCATCTATGCCGGACATGGAATCTGGAAATACATCGCAGACAAATATGGTAAGCAAGCAATTCCGAATATCATTTATCTGGCTAGGGTAAGCCGCAATGTTGAGACCGGATTTCTTTACGTCCTTAATATTTCGTTTCGTAATCTGGTTAAAGAATGGTACGAATCATACCGCAGTCAATACCTTAACAGCGACGAAAACCGTCTGAAGCCCGTCACCGCTCCGGTGCAGAAGAAGGTTAAAAAGGCCGTAGTTTATGACCGTGTTCGATTAAGCTCTGACGGAAAGTATATGGCCTGGATCAGCAATCAGGACGGACAGGTAAAAGTGTGGTTGCATGATACCCGTAACGGTAAATCTCAAGTTGTCTACCGGCAGGGTCATAGGCTCGATGAGAAGAATGACCTTTCCTATCCCCTGATAGAGTTTCACCCTAACGGGAATACCCTGGGTCTGGTCACTGAACGCAAGGGCGAAATCAGGTTTTACCAGATCAACCTTGAATCGAAGCGGCGGACATGGCAGTTTATTTACGGTTTTCAAAAAATCGTGGATATGGCCTATTCGCACGATGGGCGGAGGTTTGTGATGTCGGCCGTCAGGAAAGGGCAGACCGACATTTATGTTTACAATATCGCTGCTTCCGCGGCCGAGCAGATCACCAGGGATGTGTATAACGATCTTAATCCTGTGTTCATCAACAATTCCCGGCAGATAGTTTTCAGTTCCAACCGGCCTTCGGATACCCTCACTGAAGAGCCAAAGATCAGTAAACCGGGATTTGATCATAAGCATGATCTTTTTCTCTATGATTACGCCGCTAAAGGCAAAGTACTTCGTCGTATTACGGATACACCCTATTCCAATGAAATTCAGCCGGTGGAATATGAAAAGGGCTATATCTCTTACCTGGGCGATGAGAACGGGATATACAACCGTTACCTCGCCGGCTTCGACAGCGTGATTACCCATGTTGATACGGCAGCGCATTACCGTTATTTTACCCGCACTTACGGGCTTACCAATTACGCCCGGAATATTGTGTCGCACACATCTTCGCCACGTTCGGCAAAAATAGCTGAGATCATCCACTCGGGCCAGTTCAGGACCATCTATAGTTACGATCAGGCTTCCGCGCGCGGAGTTGAGCGCTTAACGCCGCCGCTTACCGGCTACATGGAGCAAAAGATGCTGGAAATCAGCTTGCTGAAAGAGAAAGAGAAGTCGGCTCCGGCCCAGGCCAAGCCTAAGGAGAGGCGCAGGCGCTTCGTGAATGTATATGCCGGAGACCCGGAATTACCAGCATCCGACAGTCTCATTGATCTTGATCAGTACCGGCTTGGCAGGGAAGAGCTGAAACGGCCGGGCAGTAAAGGCGGGCTGTCTCCTGTTGATGAGAAAGATAATTTCGTGATTCCCAAACAAAGAAATTACAATGTGGAATACCGGATCAACGAATTGGTGAGCCAGCTCGACTTTAATTTTCTGAGCACATCCTATCAGCCTTTTTCAGGAGGAGGAGGCCCTATTTTTCTTACCCCAGGGTTAAATGCCTTTTTCAGGATAGGCTTGTCCGATCTGCTTGAGGATTACCGGATTGTTGCAGGCGTGAGGCTTGACTTCAACCTGGTGAATAATGAATATGTCGTCAGCATTGCCAACCTCAAACATCGCCTCGACAGGGAGATCTATTTCCACCGCCAATCAATTGAGCAAACCAGTCTTTACTCAATTGTAAGATACCGTATTCATGAACTTCATTACATTCTGAAATATCCCCTGAACCCCTTGCTTTCGGTAAAAGGTACTGCCTCGATGCGCAAAGACAGGGCTGTTTTTATGTCGACCGACCAGTATAACCTGCGGGAACCAGACATCAACCGTTACTGGGTGTCAGGTAAGGGTGAACTGACCTATGATGCCACAAGGCAACTTGGGCTGAACCTGCTCGATGGATTGCGTTACAAGGTTTTCGGAGAATATTACCAGCAACTCGACGGGGACAGCAAAAACACCAATATGGTGGTTCTGGGATTTGATATCCGCCATTATCTGCCCATTCACCGGAACTTCATCTGGGCTAACCGTTTTGCCACCAGTACCTCATTTGGTAAAAGCAGGCTCATTTATTATATGGGTGGGGTTGACACCTGGCTAGCACCGAAGTTTACCACCGACGCACCCATTGATTATTCCCAGAATTATGCCTACCAGACCCTGGCTACGAATATGCGCGGTTTCTATCAGAATGTGCGGAACGGCAACAGTTTTGCGGTAATCAATTCAGAACTCCGTTTCCCGGTCTTTAGTTACCTGGCCAACCGTCCGCTGCGGTCTGATTTTCTGACCAATTTCCAGCTGATTGCCTTCGGCGATCTGGGGACAGCCTGGACGGGAGCCACCCCTTATGCCGATGAAAACGCATTGTTTACGCGGGTAATCAACCGCGGCCCCCTGCTGATTACCATCCGTGAGCAACGTGAACCACTGGTTGGCGGGTTGGGCTTCGGCGCACGGACAAGGTTACTCGGTTATTTTCTCAGGGCAGATTACGCCTGGGGTATTGAGGATATGGTTATCAACAAACCGGTGTTCTACATATCCCTTAGCCTCGACTTCTGATTCAGGCCTCCTTCTTTTTTCATTTCATTTTAATCATTGATAATGAGTATGATATGAACGATTTGCGCATAGTTCTGCCTGTTCCGTTTCCCTTATTCTCTTATAATCAATGCCTCAGGTTATTCACCATGTCAATTGTTAATAACTCCTGACCGATTGTGGAAATTTTAAACCTGTCTCAAAGGGAAGTTTGACGACATTTGCATTCCGGCTACGCCTACGCGGCTTTCAGCTTCTATATTGATAATCAGTTTCTTATTTCTATCTGCCATTACTTGATGCAACTAACCAGAAAAGCCCTGCCGAAAAATAATTATTAATAATATTTCTTTTTCGGTTTCAATCAATTACGACAGAATCCGGGGAGATTGTTGAAAAGTCAATCTTGCCACTCACAATTAGCTGTTGTATATTGGTCTTTCCGATCAGAAGGGAGTAAAAATTGTTGTAATTGCCTTTTGATCAGATAAATATAAATTGGCTGTTAACGTATTCAAAAACCACCATTAGAGCCTTAAACTATGGATATCAACTTGTTTGCAAATCTCGAAGAGGTTGCTGAAACAAAAGAAAAGGAAAGAGCAGGGGATTATTATAATGAAATGCTTGAAAAGCGCGTAAGGCCTGCTGTGCCGGAAAAGATCGAACTTCAACCGGAACAGAAAGTTAACAAAATGGAAGAATTGGTAATTGAAAACGAGCCCATAGTGCAGGCGGCTGACAAGAAAGCCCCTGTATCTTATTCGCATGAAGAAATCCTTGAAAAGGCTACGGAATATTTCAGGGGCGATACACTGGCAGCCAATGTATGGATGAATAAGTATGCCCTCAAGGACAGCGATGGAAATATTTATGAACTGACCCCTGATGACATGCACAGGCGTCTTGCCGCCGAGGTAGCCAGAATTGAACGTAAATATCCCAATCCGTTAAGCGAGGATGAAATATTTGAGCTTTTCCGGAATTTCCGCTTTATTATACCCCAGGGCAGCCCCATGGCAGGAATGGGCAATAATTTCCAGGTTTCATCCCTGTCGAACTGTTTTGTGATAGGGGGTGATGGAAACTACGATTCATATGGCGGCATCATGAAGATAGACCAGGAGCAGGTACAACTGATGAAGCGCAGGGGAGGTGTAGGCCATGACCTTTCACACATCAGGCCAACCGGCAGCCCGGTGAAAAACAGCGCGCTTACCTCAACCGGTATAGTGCCTTTCATGGAACGGTATTCAAATTCCACCCGCGAGGTAGCCCAGGATGGCCGCAGAGGAGCCCTGATGCTTACCATTTCGGTGAAACATCCTGATGCAGAAAGATTTATTGATGCCAAACTGGAACAGGGAAAAGTAACCGGTGCCAATGTATCGGTAAAAATTGACGATGAATTCATGCAATCAGTCATAAGCGGGAAGCCATACCGCCAGCAGTACCCGATTCATGCGCACAATCCGATGAAAATTCAGGAGATTGACGCTCAGGCATTGTGGAATAAAATTATCCACAATGCATGGCAATCGGCAGAGCCCGGTGTGCTCTTCTGGGATACGGTTACCCGTGAGTCGGTTCCCGACTGCTATGCTGACCTTGGTTTCAAGACCCTTTCCACCAATCCGTGCGGCGAAATCCCGTTGTGCCCTTATGACAGCTGCCGCCTGATCGCCCTGAACCTTTATGGCTATGTAGAGAATCCATTCACTGCTGAAGCCAGGTTTAATTTTGACCTTTTCAGGAAGCATTCAGCCTATGCCCTAAGGATCATGGATGACATCATTGATCTGGAATCCGAAAAAATCGATGCCATTCTGGGTAAAGTAGATTCGGATCCTGAAGATGAAGAGATCAAGCGCATAGAAAGGAAAATGTGGGAAAATATCAGAACGAAGACCCTGCAGGGCCGCCGGACGGGTATCGGAATAACTGCAGAAGGCGACATGCTTGCTGCCCTTGGTCTGCGATATGGCACCGACGAAGCCACAAAATTCTCTGTTGAAGTACATAAAACGCTGGCTGTTGAGGTTTACGGTGCCTCTGCCGACCTGGCCGGTGAACGTGGCCCGTTCCCGATCTACAACTCCGAGCGCGAAAAAGGCAACCCTTTCATTCAGCGCCTCAGGCAGGAGTCACCGGAAGTGTATGAAAAGATGGTAAGAAACGGCAGGCGCAACATAGCCATGCTGACCATTGCACCAACAGGAAGTGTCAGCATTTGTACGCAAACCACCTCGGGGATAGAACCGGTTTTTATGGTGAGCTATAAGCGCCGCCGTAAGGTGAACCCCAATGATAAAAACGTCAATGTAACCTTTGTTGATGAAGTCGGGGATTCATGGGAAGAGTATAATGTATTTCACCCTAAATTCATTGACTGGCTGCAGATAAACGGTTACGACCCGGATCAGGTAAAGTTGTACGAAGAAGCCAAACTTCAGGCAATCATCGAGAAATCGCCTTATTACAAAGCCACCTCGAATGATATTGACTGGGTAAGCAAGGTGCAGATGCAGGGCGCCATACAGAAGTGGGTGGATCATTCAATCAGTGTAACGGTTAACCTGCCGAAGGAAGCTACCGAAGAGCTGGTAAGCCAGGTTTATAAAACAGCCTGGGAAAGTGGCTGTAAAGGAATGACCATTTATCGCGATGGCTCACGCTCAGGGGTGCTGATAGGCGCCGACAAGAAGGAAGATACTGTTGAGTTCCGCGAAACAAAGGCCCCTCCCAGACCGCAGAAACTCGAAGCCGATGTGGTCCGCTTCCAGAATGATTATGAAAAATGGATAGCCGTTATCGGTCTGCTTGACAATAAACCCTATGAGGTTTTTACAGGGAAAGCTGATGGGTTCTATCTCCCGCCCTGGGTGCAGAAAGGCTGGGTACTGCGCAATAAAGTCGAGAATGAACCGGCAAGATATGATTTTCAGTTTCTTGATAAAGACGGATACAAAGTAACCATTGAAGGGCTTTCGCGGTCTTTCAATAAGGAATTCTGGAATTATGCCAAGCTGATTTCAGGAATCCTGAGGCACGGGATGCCCCTGCCGTTCCTGGTTAACCTGGTTGAAAACCTGAATTTTGACAATGATAGCATCACTACATGGAAGAATGGGGTTGTCCGTGCATTGAAACGCTATATTCCCGATGGCACATCGGTGAGCAGTAAAACGGAGTGCCCGAGCTGTGGCGAGAAAGACGGCCTGATGTATAAAGAGGGTTGCCTTACCTGTAAGCATTGCGGATATTCAAAGTGCAGTTAATAATTGTGGTTAAATGCAGAAAGCCCCGTTCCGGTCAGGACGGGGTTTTTTGCATCTGCGGTTTGCGGACTTTCTGTCAGAAATGAATTTTATGATAATCAAAGGTCTGATTATCCCTGAAGTGCCTGATTTTAGCAGCGATCAGAAGGAATATCTTCAGATCATGCCGGGTGAGCCAGGCAATGGCTTCAGGCTGGTTATGACAGGCATCGGATAACACGGCCAGGAAGAAATGTTTGTGGTAATTCAGCCAATCATAGGCTTTTTTATCTTCATCAATGGCAGAATCGAGGGCTGCCAGTTCAGGAAAGCCGTTGGCCATCAGCCATTTGAATGCCTCCTCACTGCCCCTGATGGCACTCGACAGGGCTGCCAGTTCCGGATAGCCGTTATTCAGCAGCCAGTTCAGCAGCTCTTCATTGCCGGTGAAAGTCTCACCGAAAGCAATCAACACCTTTACCGGATAATCTACCATTTCACGAAAATACAGAATTGTATCATTGGTTCCCTGAATCACCCCGGTAAACCGGATAATCAGCGAGGAATAACTGTTTACAACAAATTGTCGATCGCGGCTGCCAAAGTATAATCCTTTTCAGTGACCACATTACCGGCATCATGCGTTGATAACCGGATGATGACCTTATTATAAACGTTTGTCCATTCCGGATGATGATCCGATTTTTCAGCAAGCAGGGCCACCCGGGTCATAAAAGCAAAAGCCTCGCTGAAGTTGCTGAATGTAAAGACTTTTTCAATGGCAATTTTATGACCTGATTCCAGTACAACTTTTTCCCACATACCTGCAGTTTTAATATATCAGATCAACAACAGCGCTGTAGTTAATGTTCATTGATCAGAATACCTCGTAGGGAATAGCCAGGGGCTCAAGCCGCCGGGCGATGCCCAGAAGTTCGGCCTGTGAAATTTTCTCAATTCCCTGTTCGGGCGTGCTTCTGTCAATGGGATAGATCATGACCCGTGAAGGTTTGATTTTTTCAAGATAACCAAGCCAGGGGCCGATCTCCGATTCAAGGGTATTGTCAATGGAAACCCCGTTGATCACGCCCCGGAGAAAAAGGGTCTGTATCACAACTCTTCCCCCGAAGGAAGCAAGCCGGCTGACGATATCTGCCAGTTTTACGGGGGAAGCAGGGCGGTTGATCAGTTCAAAGGTTTCCTGGGTGCCGGCATCGAGTTTAAGCACATTGTTATCGATTTTCAGCAGGGCGTCTCTGACTGCAGGGATGTGCAGGCGGGTGGCATTTGAGAGTACGGTAATTTCGGCCTGCGGGAAGATTTCATCCCTCAACCTGATGGTATTATCAATAATGGTTGGGAAACCGGGATGCAGGGTAGGCTCTCCGTTTCCGGCAAAAGTAATATTGTCGGGCTTCAGTCCATTATTTTTCAGTTCCCTGAAACGGCTGTCCAAAGAGTGTATGATGCTTTCGGTGTTGTTGAGCTTTGCTTTTTTGTCCTGGGCAGGATGGGTGAGTCCGCATTCGCAGTAAACACAATTGAAAGTACAGAATTTCATATCGAGGGGAAGCAGGTTCACCCCCAGCGATACGCCAAACCGCCGGCTCTTCACGGGGCCGAAAACAATATCATCAAACAGGAAACAGGCCATAACAGACTTTTGTGCAAATGTACGAACTAATTATAATCACAAACGTCCGGTATTGGCGGCCATGATGATACGGTTCTTTTTAAATTTATTTGCAAAACAGGTATCCGACTGCTGTATTGGAATATCTTTGTACCTGCTACACTTTCACAAAGCTTATGACGCCCTCTCTCAATGAAATAAAAGCTCCGGTCGGGGAACACATTAAGGAATTTGAAAAAAGATTCAGGAATTCGATGCGCAGCAATGTGCCGCTGCTTGATCGCGTTACGGCGTACCTGGTAAAGCGGAAAGGAAAGCAGATCAGGCCGCTTTTTGTGTTTCTGACGGCAGAGGCATGCGGGAACATCAATGATGCGACATACCGTGCTGCTTCGCTGATCGAACTTTTACATACTGCCACCCTCATCCATGATGATGTAGTGGATGATTCCAATGAAAGGCGTGGCTTTTTCTCCCTCAACGCATTGTGGAAGAACAAAATATCTGTTCTGGTGGGTGATTATTTGCTCTCGAAGGGATTATTGTTATCGCTTGATAATAATGATTTCGAACTGCTGCGGATTGTTTCGGATGCAACCCGCGAAATGAGCGAGGGAGAATTATTGCAGATAGAAAAAGCGCGCAGGCTTGATATCAGCGAAGAAATTTACTTTGAGATCATCCGTAAAAAAACCGCTTCACTGATTGCTTCATGTTGTGCCTGCGGGGCCGCTTCTTCAGGGGCAGATGCAGAAACAGTAAAGAAACTTCACCGTTTCGGCGAACTTACCGGAATCGCTTTTCAGATCAGGGATGATCTTTTCGATTACAGTAAAAGCTTCGATACGGGCAAGCCCAACGGCATTGACATCAAAGAGAAGAAAATGACCCTCCCCCTGATATACCTGCTCAATAACAGCAGCTGGCCCGAAAAGCGCAGGATTATCAATGTTGTGAAAAATAACAATGATAATCCCCGCAAGGTGGCTGCCCTGATACAACAGGTAAAGGAAACCGGAGGTATTGCCTATGCCGAAGCCCGTATGCTGGAATACAGGGAGCAGGCGCTGGATATACTCCGGGAGTTTAAACCCGGTCCGGCCAGGGAATCACTTGAAAAGCTGGTTGTGTTTACCACCGAACGCAATGGTTAAGTTTGGTGCAACCCGGATTATGCTTTTTTCATCGTAAAGGCGAATGTTGTGCCTACGCCTTGTGTGCTGCGCACATGAATGGTCTGGTCATGGGCCTCGATTATATGCTTTACAATGGCCAGCCCGAGTCCCGAACCGCCCTGCTCACGGGAGCGCCCTTTATCGGTCCGGTAAAAGCGCTCGAATATGCGCGGTAAATCAGCCTCATTGATCCCGTTGCCGTTGTCGGTTACTTCTACAAGGATATTCTCATCCATGTCAAAAAAGCTGATCTTGGTTGAGCCATTTTCCTGGTTACCGTATTTGATCGAGTTGTCAATCAGGTTGATCAGAACCTGGCGCAACCGCTCCTTGTCAGCAAGAATATAAACCGGCTTTTCATAGTTACCGCCGAAATAAATGTTATTGTTTCTTTTCCTGGCTTTGATTTCCAGAAATTCCATTACTTCGCGGGTCAGGGCCAGAATATCCGTCTTTTTCAGATTAAGTTGAAGTTCGCTGGATTCAAGTTGTGAAATGGTTTCCAGATCCTCAACAATGGCGATCATGCGGTTGATGCTTTTTTCAGTGCGCAGGAGGTACTCCTTGTTGATGCTGGGATCTTCCAGCCCGCCGTCGAGCAACGTAAGCACGTAACCCTGAATGTTAAAAATGGGTGTTTTCAATTCGTGGGAAACATTACCCAGAAACTCCCTGCGGTATTTTGCCATTCGTTTAAGTTCTTCAACTTCCTTGCTTTTCGTTTCTCCCCACTCAGCAACCTCCTGATAAACAGTTTCGATTGTTTTTCCCTTATAGGAGGAAGTTTTGTCATTATCCTTTGAGATTTTCCGGTTTCTGATGGTTTTATATATCAGCCTGATTTTTTCATAAATGAATTTTTCAAGGGTATATCTGAAGAGGAAGTTGGTAAAGACAAACAGTACCAATCCTCCTCCGGCGATAAGCCACCAGCCTGAAGCAGCAGGGAAAAGAAAGGTATGTAACATACCCAGCACCAGGAATAACGCAGTGATCAGCAGCGCATTATTAAGCGCGAGTTTACGGGGATTGGAAAAGTCAATGTTCATATCAGACCGGACTTATTTGTGATTGTTCAGGCTTCGAATTTATACCCCACCCCTTTGATGGTTTTAATATTCTCAAGCCCTATTTTTTCACGTATTTTTCTCACATGCACATCTATGGTACGGTCACCGACGATTACATCGTTGCCCCATACACTTGAAAATATCTCCTCTCTAGAAAATACTTTATTTGGACGTGAAGTAAGCAGCAGAAGCAGTTCAAATTCTTTTTTCGGAAGCGAAATCTCTTTACCGTCTTTTATTACAACATACTTTTCGCGGTCAATGGTCAGGTCCGGCAGATTTACCGGCGGCTCCGGCGATTTTCTGCTTCTGTGCCGGCGCAGCAGGGCTTTTACCCTGCTTGTTAGCACTTTCGGCTTAATGGGCTTTGTAATATAATCGTCAGCACCGGCATCAAAACCCGCGATCTGGGAATAGTCCTCGCCCCGGGCAGTGAGAAAAACGATAATGGTATCTGCGAAACCGGGGAGCAATCTGATTTCACGGCAGGTTTCAATTCCATCCATCTCAGGCATCATCACATCCAGAATAACCAGGTGAGGATTTTCATCCCGGGCCAGTACCAGACCTTCACGACCGTTTTTTGCCTTCAAAACATGGTATCCTTCTTTTTTCAGATTATAACTGAGAAATTCCAGCACATCCGTTTCATCGTCAACAAGAAGGATCTTAAATTGGCTGTTTTCCATAAATAATGAATGCTTATTAGACAGACCTACCAAAATTAATCGAATTTCGGTGAATTTTTAAAATATTGTCTGCTGCATGGCAATATTTTATACAGATTTTGATTTTCCGGCCTGATATTTATACATTCCTGCAGCAGCCGGCTTGTATTAATAAAGCCGGAAAGGATAATACAACTGCATAACATTATAGCGAAGGCCACGTTATATTCTGAACTATAATTGCTAAAAAATGAAAGTGATCCTTCCCGTACTCGCGCTTTTTTTGATTTTTCAGGGTTACAGTCAGCCATCCGCGGGGCACGATACCGCTATCGTGGAGGAAACCCCGGTGCATTGCCTGAATGAAGCGGAAAAAGAACTTGCTTCAGCGATCAATGCATACAGGAGCATGAAAAAGCTTGCTCCGGTTCCTTTGTCGGTTTCCTTGTCGCAGGTAGCCCGGCTACATGTACTGGACCTTGCAGAAAATTATCATATCGGCGGTAAGTGCAACATGCACAGTTGGTCAACTGATCCGAGATGGAGTTCATGCTGCTATACCGAAGACCACCGGAAAGCCTCCTGTATGTGGAATAAACCGCGCGAATTGACCAGTTACACCGGAGATGGTTATGAAATCGCTTTTTACTCAAACCATGATTATTCCTCGGAAAGAGATTTTGCTTTGGATGCCCTTGAAGGATGGAAAAGCAGTAAAGGGCATCATGACCTTATTATTAACCGGGGCAAATGGACAACAGCGAACTGGAAGGCTATGGGTGTCGGCGTTTTTGACGGATATGCCGTTATCTGGTTCGGAGAGTTACCCGACCGGGCCGGATCACCTGAAGGATGCACCGGTAAATAAAATTTCCCTACCTTTATTTCCGGAAAGTATATTGGAGTTCGTAACTTTGAGAAATGAAGGTATTTTACTCATTATTATCAATATTACCCTTTTTAACCCTTGGTTTGCAGGCTCAGCAATTCTCCGGTGGTGTGAGGGCGGGACTTGTCGGCAGCCAGGTGGCCGGGGATATGTATTCCGGCTATCACAAAGCTGGCATCAATCCGGGTGTCTGGGTGAGCCTGGCTACAGGAAAGCGGTCTTCGGTTCAGATGGAACTGGGGTATATCCAGAAAGGCAGTCGGGAGAACCCTGATTTTGAAAGGAACCGTTTCGATACGTATATCATGCGCCTCGGATATATTGAATTGCCCTTTCTATACAGGATAAATTACAATGAGCTGCTTGGATTTGAAGCCGGCCTGGCCATGAATTTTCTGATCCACCAGAGGGAGACCTTTAATGGTTATGAAACCGTTGAATCGCCTTTCCGGGGACAAAATCTTTGTTTTGTCGGAGGTATGTCCATTCACCTGAACGACCGGATACGATTCAATGTACGTACGGACAACTCTTTGTTTTCAATCAGAAAAAACAGGGTTTCGGGCGATGTCTGGCGATTCTGGGGATACGGGCAGTTCAGCGATGCGCTGATACTTTCCGCCTACTATACTTTATAAAAAAAGCCGGCTTATTCAGAGCCGGCTTTTTTTATAATTGAAACCTTTATTGTAAACCGGGTTCAATTTTTCTGACGTTGTAGGCGACTTCTTCGCCGCGCTCGTTACGCCGGATTTCAAATTCGACCATATCTCCATCCATGATTTCATTGAAGTTGCCATCGAGGACATCTTCGTAATGGAAAAACAGGTTGTTGGGCGGGAACGCGATAAATCCGTATCCACTCTTCATATTGAGGGTACGGCTGCGTTGCACACCTTCAGGGACCGGTTTGTTGATGTATTTCATCCGGTTTTCATCCTGTTTGTCGAACAGATTCGATATCACGGCGTCATTCTTGTTCAGCCGGTTGTCGATCAGTTCGTGCATGGCCACAGGATAAGTCACCTCCTCAAGCAATTCCTGGGATGTGCGTGTTACACTTTCACGTCCGTTCATGTCCTGATACCTGAAATCCCAGCTCAGCAGCATGACCCTTGTTCCAAGTGTATTGAGTTTTCGCACGAGCGGAACGTAATCCCCATCGGATGCGATAAGCACCAGAACATCAAATTTTTTGAAAACGGTCAACTCGTAAGCCTCAAGTGCGAGCCATACGTCAATCCCTTTTTCCTCACGTTTTCCACCACGCATGCGCAATGGCAGGTAATGTGTAATTACCTTTTCTCCCATCAGGATATCATCAAATATCCTTTCAGCGTAAAGCTTGTTTTCGCTGCTTTGTGCTTCGTAAGCACTTAACCTCCCCCGGAAGTAATGTGAATCAACAATGTGGCACAATTTAACGTCAATTCCCTCCTCCTTTGAAACACGATTGCGGATGAAGTTATGCAATCCCTCAATACTTATCCGCGCATTACGTTCGTGCTCGTAGTAATAATAATTACTTACATGAAGAAAATAATTGCCATCATAAAAAACGCCAATTTTGATCATACTATTCGTGTCGTTCATTTTGATATAAAATAATGGTTAGAAATAATAAAAATTGATATTTATGCTTAGCTTTTATGCTCCCAATGTCTTTTTTTTACCCTCAATTTGCAAAGATACTCAATAAATTAACCATTGGTTTCGATATTTTTTAAAAAGTGTTAAAAAAACACTTGTTTCCTTTCAGATGTTGAATCATTTACTGCAATACATAATGGTTCCTTAGCCGGTGGGCCTTCCTGAAGTGAGTGGCGTTTTTTCCTGCCTGATAAGACCCTTTACCGGATTGTGAAGCAGGAGATATAAGTTGACAGGAATTAAAGTCACAACAGAATACCGGCCCGGCGGGGTGAACTGTATTAGCTTCAGGAAAGCAAACCATAGGATATTTTCTGAACAGAAATGGCCGGTACCTTACGCACCGGCCACTGTAAGCAGAAATTTGTATTTTATTAATGGTTCACAATCAGCTTTACATACTGACGGATGTCATTGGTCTCTACCAAAAGTATGTAAATGCCGTTTGAGAAACCTGAAAGGTCAAGCCCTGCAGAACCTGAGAAGGGAGCTGTCCGGGTAATCAATTCTTTTCCGGCAGTGTTGAATACCCTGAGGGTTACAGGCCCGGAGAATCCATCCAGATTAATATTGAAATAGCCGGTTCCCGGATTTGGAAACACCTGCACGGATTGTCTCGCTTCAGAACTGATTACTCCCATACAGTAATCCACGGTTATATATCCTTCTTTCACAATTGTCTGGGATGATACTCCGTCAGTGATGGTGAGGGTGACATCATAAACGCCGGGTTCACGGTAGGTTACCACCGGATTTTGCTCATTGGATGTGTCAGGAACTGCGCCGGGGAAACTCCACGCCCATGAGATGACGTTACCAGCGGAGAAATCTGTAAATTCAATTTCTTCAAGTTCACAAACCTTTGTTTCGGAAGCAATAAAGTTGGCAAGTAACGGGGCTGAACTGCTAAGTCCGAAGAAGTTGATGTACTCCATCATCAGAGAGTCTTTTACCGAGCGGCTGTCGCTGTCGCTCAGCCCACCGAATTCAAATGATGATCCAATGGTTCTGTAGTTACCGCCGTCGTATGCGATGGCTGTGAAGTACTCAGGTAAGGAATTCCTGAAAAGTGGCACAGCATTTTCGAGGGGTAACAGGCGGTCGATGTAGTTGTTGTCGCCCTCGAATTCAAAGGACATGTTCTCTGCCATGGTTCCGCTCTCGCCGTTCAGGGTTTTAAGGTCACCGCTGCCGTCAGTATCTCCATCAATCATAAACATCGGATGAGCCGGGGTTGGGTCGTTATATGCCCAGGTATCCCCGCCTTCCATATAAACCTTACCGCCTGCATTCATGAAGTTAGCCAGTGCCTGGCCCTGGGTATTGGTGAGCACGGCATTGGAAGTATAGGTGCCGAGGCAGACGAAAATCGACTGATAAGGTCCGAGGATCAGGGGCCACGAAGTGAGGTAATCAGCAGTTACCGAAAGATTGGTAAGACAGTTTCTGATTACCGGGCCTGAATTATGATTTCCGTCAAGGTCGATGATCAGAACCGGGATCTGCCCGATGACCACGCTGATAGGCGCGGTTGAGGTAAAAGCTCCGCCTGCCGACATGGTAATTATAAATTGAACGGTGTGTCCAGTGGGTGTTGAAGGCAGGGCAGTTACCGTAAATTCGGCGCTGATGGTTTCATAACCCCCGATTGTGCCATAGCTGATGCTGTCGGTGTGTATGATTACATTGGGATCATCGGAGCTGAGCAGGCCATAAACGTCCGAAGCAGGCGCTGTTCCGGCATTGACGATGGAAAGGTTCATCTGGAAGGTTTCCCCCGGATCGGCTTTGCCATTGTTGTTGCCTTGAGTGTCGGTGAGGATATTTCCTGCAAAATTGAGCACGACAGAATGTGCAATCACATTGAAGTTCCCTGACCATTCATTTTCTCCGGCAATAACTGTGTAAGAGAATGGAATGGCATATCCGTCAGGGACATCGCTGCTTACACTGAAAGCAAATCCATCAGCAACAGCGGCAATCTGGCCAGCAGCGATCAGCGGATAAACTTCAACTGTATCGGTAAGGGCAATATACGGGTCGGTGCAGAAAATGGTCACAATTGCGTTCTCAACATCTTCGGTTCCAACATTTTTCAGTCCCAGGGCCATCATTACCGATTCGTTGTAATCCAGCTGCTGGTTATTATTTCCTGCGGCATCATTGATGCTGTAGTTATTATAAACAACATAGGGACCTTCCAGCGGGAGT
Organism: Lentimicrobium saccharophilum; assembly: GCF_001192835.1. NCBI lineage: Bacteria > Pseudomonadati > Bacteroidota > Bacteroidia > Bacteroidales > Lentimicrobiaceae > Lentimicrobium > Lentimicrobium saccharophilum. The sequence continues at coordinate 2,606,552 of NZ_DF968182.1, read as the reverse complement.
ACATCGATATCAGCAATATAGGGGATGTGATTAAAAGCGGTTACCGCCAGTTTCATTGTTCCTACGTTGGTGAGGGTCGGTATTGTAATGTTGGCTGTTCCACCATTGACAACAGCTGTACCGAGGATTTCTCCGTCAAGGGTCAGGCATGCCAGCGCCCCCTGGGTGTTGCAGGTTATTGTGAACTGGTTTGAACCGATAAAAGCAACCGGATTATGATTTACACTCAGGTCTTGCGGTAAAGCAGTTCTTACCATCAGCGAAGGATCACCGAAAATCAGCCAGGTGTCTGTCATTTCAGCGCCATCAGCACCGTAAGTATCATTCATTTTCATACACCCGTTCATAGAAATCCCGCCGAAAGTACGCTTAATGTTATCCTCGTAAGATTCCACCAGAATATCGACCATATCATCCTGCCCGTCCATGGGAGGATTCCAGCTCTGATTGATGGTAGACATTAATGTAGCAACTGCCCCTGTAGGTCCGTTGGCATTGGATGCCCTGAGCCAGGCTTCAGCAAAGCAGGTGTTGTTGAGAAAGTCTCCGTTGACACAGGCCACAGACCAGATAAAAGGCCACATATTGTTGTTGTCGAGCCCGTTTACGCCGCTGTTTGAGAAACCGGTTGTACTCCAGGATGTCTGGCTGCCATGACCAACATAATTGATGATGCTGCGTCCGGTGTTCACTTCAGCTGACACATGTCCTGAATTCGGATTTCCCGGAAGGTCTTCGCCTCCCTGACTTCCGTCATACAGTTCACCGACAGCCGTGTAGGTATAACCTATCAGGTCGGTACGGATATTGCGCATGTGTTGCCAGTCATACTCACCGTCATCGCCGGGCCCTTCGCTTGAAGCAATGCCGAAGCCTTTTGAGAACCAGTCGACGTTTACATCCGGGTTTTGCTCATAAGCAATGCTGCGGTTCACCTGAGTCTGCACCTGCGCTGAGTTCTCGGCAGAAAAGCGGCCAACAAAGATTTCAGGATAATGATCGTTTCCGGCCAGGTAACCGTAAGCGTGATCAGACGGGCCTCCGATGTTTCCGGTGGTTACCGTTGGAACCTGAGCGTGGTCACCAACCAGCAGCAGGAATGTTAATCCGTTGGTGGCGTAATAATCGGCTACAAAATTCTTGATGGCTGTGGAATTGGTGCCGATGGTTGAAACATCAACGATTTCTGTAGGAATTCCGATGGTCTTTTTCCAGTCGACAAAATCCTGCATATCAGCCATAAAGGCACCATGAGAAATAATCAGCATATTTCCCTGCTCTTCCAGCGGGGTATATCTTGATCCATTGTGTGCGTTCAGAAAATGTCTTTCATAAATCCTTTGAAATTCATCCACTGTGGTTTCCGGCTGTGAATTGCGCTCCAGTACATTAAGGGTCGACAAGCCTGACTGGAAAACCTCCACCGTCATCTGGTGATAAACCCTGAGGGTTCTGGTTACAGGATTATAGCTGAACGGATTGACAATAATCGTTTGTCCCCTGTGGTCACGCAGAATATAGGGGTCGCGCAGGTCTGCCATTTGTGCAGGATAGAACGCGTCCTGCTCATAAGCCCGGCCGTATGTGTAAGGCACGGTTGCCGGGTCAATGTCCCTGGTAAAATTCCCTTTTGAAGGTGCAATGTCGATAAAGGGGTAATCAATATAGCTTGATGAAATTACCCTTACATCCATCAGTGCATTATCGGGAATGATCAATGAAGCGGTGAGTTTGGGCAGGTCAGGCATTCCTTTTTCCAGCATGGGCGAAGCTCCTTCCAGATCCACAACAAAAGCATCACCGCGGGGTGTGGTTACCGGAATCAGGTTAAAACCCGCTAACTCAAATTCAACCACTGATGTAGAAGCATCCGAGGATAACAGGGTGGTATGGGCGGCAACCGGCTGATCTGAAGTGATGGTAACCCAGTTCTGCGCGGAAACTACTCCGGTTAAAACCAGGAGAATGACTATGGTGAAGTTCGTTTTTAATCGCATAAAGTTCATTTTTTCGGTTTTTATTCAGAGTAAACAACTTTTCTGACGGTGGTTTTATCATTGGCCTGCAATTTCAGGAAATATATTCCGGGCTTCAGCCCATAAGGATGGAATATATGAGAGTGATTTCCCTGGTTCAGGTTTCCTTCGGTAATGGTCTGTATTTCCTGTCCCAGCAGGTTGAGCAGGCTGATTTTTGCCTGGCCGGCTTTTGTAAGGCTGAAACTGATGTTGAGCTGATTGCGGAAAGGAACTGGGTAAACGGTCATTTCGCTTGCAGCTTCCGGAGATTCAACGCCAACCCCGGAGAAGTATACTTCCTCTGACGGCTCTGACGAACAGCCATCCGCTGAGGTTACCACCACATAGTAGTAATCCGAAGCCAACGGCTCATATATCTGATAAACAGCGCCTTCAATTAAGCCCTGGCTGTTATACCATTGATTACCTTCTGATGCGCTGGAGACAAGCTGCGTTGATTGCTGTTCAATAACGGGTGTGGCCGGAATATCAAGAACTTGGATTTGCAGGGTATCGCTGGCTGCATATAGCAGGTTCACAATATTCACTATAAAATCGGTGCTTTCTGACAGAGTGGCCACCGGGTTAAATATTCCGGGGTCTGACAGCAGATCGGCAGGCGACCAGCTGTGCTGAACCTGACCCGAAGCATTGGTCACAAAAGCGAACAGATTGGCTTCACCCACACCACAGAAAGAAGCAGGATAGGCAAAGGCTTTAACGGCCAACTCTGTTCCCTGACCGCTTCCGTTGGAGGAGGGGAAATTAATGTCATCGATAAATACTGCATCCGACCCTCCTGTAGCACTGCCATCCTTACTGTAGGTCCATTTGAAGGTATGTTGTCCGGGGGATACCGGATAAGAAACAGTTCCCCATGACTCGTTACCCGACCAGGCTCCTTTTTCGACGTTGTCAATATAAAAATTGAGGAAGTCATATCCGCTTTCACTGGATACCGCGCGGGCAAATGAAATTTCGTCATCTGACAAAACGTTCATGGTAATCTGCAGGGTGGTCGAGGCATTATGTCCGATAGCTCCGGAACGTGCGGCATAGGTTCCGCTGTTGACCGATGTTGAGGTGATTGTCCAGGGCACGGCACTGGTATTCACCCAGGGATATGACGAAAAATCTCCGGTTTCAAAGTCTTCAATGATCAGACCTACTTTTGGGTTGTATACCATTGATGAACTGTAAACCCCGGATGCATTGGCAAAATAAAAATCGACGATGGTTCCGACCGGAATATCCGGGCTGACGGCCACCTGATAGACGGCATTTCTGGTGGTTTCACTTTCAATCTCACCGATTTCATACTGAATCAGGTCTATATCCAGCCATTCACTTTCGGTAAACAGATGCGCGAATGTCTGTGGTGCGGCACAGTGGCCCTGGTTGGTTACCGGGAAAGAGATCAATACATTTTCTCCGGGATCCAGCCGCCTGTTTCCGTTTCCGGTGCCCTGCAGGAAATCGTCAATGATAAGATCGCCTGCAGCAAGCAGGGGCGCATTGAGTTTCGTTGTAAAGGAAGCAAGCCATGTTTCAACTCCGTCAGTGATGGTAAGTTCAAAAACGGCGGGATGCTGATCGGGAAGCCACATGCTGGTGGTGACCTCAAAAGCATATTCAAGGCTCACGATTTCACCGGGCCCGATAGCCGGCCAGGTTTCAGTACCCTCCTTCACTTCTACATAAGGACTGTTGGTAGTAAGTGTAACCGTAAGATTTTCAGCCACTGAATTCCCGACATTTTTCAATTCCATGTTGAACCCGAATGATTCATCATATTCCGGTAGTTGATTGTTGTTGGCATTCTGGTCATTGACCAATTGCGACTGAAGTAACACATAGGGCCCTTCCGGGGATGCGACCAAAACAGTGCCGATATATGGCTGTTTGTTTTGTGCCGTAACGATGACGTCGGCATTGCCGGGTACGGAAATGGGATCCAGTTCAACCACCGCTACCCCGGATTCATCGGCCAGGGCGCTTCCGTATAAAATCCCGTCTTTCGAAATGGCAACATAGGCATAGGGAGCGGCATTTACCGTAAATGCATCTGATTGCAGGGGCATCAGCGGCTCATAGGTAACATTCATAGGTTCCGGCACCCCGAAGTAAACCATCAGGGAGGGGTCTCCCATCAGGCAATAGATCTGCCAGTAATAGGTAATTCTGGAGGAACCGGACTCGGTAACGGCAAGGTTTCCGGAGAAAAACATCTGCGACTGCGTGGTAAACCAATCTTCAAACGCCTCGCCATGATCGTGGAAAGCCCTGTCATAACTTCCAAGCGTCGTGCTTTCGTAGGTTGGGTTGAGAACGATCGGACCTACACCCACGCCGAAGTAGAAATCTTCGTCCCAGTAGGTGCTGTTCGAGGCGCCGATGTACCCGATAGCACCCTTATCCTGAGCCCTGAGCAGTTCTTCTCCGAAACAATTGGTATTGTATGTGCTCGTAAGGCAGCAGTTTCCGACCAGCAGGGGATATTCTCCGTAGTTCTGTAAGCCGGGGATATCAGAAATTTCAAATGAAGGATCTGCCCAACCGCTTGAACTGCCGTGTGCGGTGTAATTTCCATAGGCCACGCCATCACTAACATTCTGGATAATGGCAGAAGAGGCGCTGCCCGAAGCCGGATAGAGATAGGTATGACTGTTTATCCCATGGGCTTCATTGAAATAGGTTGATGTTCCGTAATTTATCTGACCATTGCCATGGATGGCTGCATAACTTCCGTCGACGCCCGATATCATCAGGCTTTCTCCCAGAAATGAAGGATCCGGGAAAAGGTACTGTTCGTACATCAGGGTTTTATCGATCTGGGGCTGCAACTGCGCTACGGAGGTGGCAGAGAAACGACCGTAATAGATTTCAGGAAGGATGTCGTTGGTATATTCGCAGTAATAAAGATCGGTTACGTGCCCGCCCTGGCTGTAGGCCGGGATCTGCGCCACATCACCCACAAATAATACAAAACTGGGGGCGGGATCCTCGGGTGTTGCAGAATTGTAAATATTCTGCAGATAACTCTTGATGGAAGCGGTGGTTGTTCCTACGGCAGGATCATTGGTGTAAGCTTCAATCATCGTAAACCCTTTTCTGGTCTTCCACTGAATGTAAGGCTGAAGCGTTGCCTGAAACATCGGGTCGGAAACTATTACCATCTTAACAGGGTAACGGGTAAGGTTTTCCCTTTGTGAGGATCCTTTGGGCAATGAATTCAGGAATGAAAATCCGCTGAAAAAAGGTGAACGTGTCTTGCTGTAAAGTTCGGTGGCGGCAGCATAATCGGCGCCGTTAAATCTGATATCCACTTCAACATTGTCGTAAACCCTGATCGTCCCCTGCACCGGATTATATTCAACCGGGGCAATTTCGAGGCGGGCGACACGGGTATTGCGCATGGTGCCGATAACCTCAACTTTTGCAAGGGTGTTTTTCAGAAAATGGTCTTTTTGATAAACGTCATTTTTAATTACAAAATCAATATTGCCCTGATGGCTTTTGGCAACGCCCGGCTGGGTTGGCATCAGGGGATGGAAGATGCCGAAATCACCGAGGGTGTATTCCCTGACATCGTATGAAATAACCCTGACCTCGGGAACTGCACCGGCAGGGATCTCGATAAGCCTCCGCATAACAGGCAGTTTTGGGGAGCCTTCTTCCCAGGTAAAAGTATAGCCACTTGCTGAAATTTCGGTAAATAAACCTTCATCCGTATTTACATCAAAGAAATTAAAGGAAGTGAAGGTATTTTTAACCCTTATACCCTGGAAAGCATTTTCTTCAAGTGTAATGCCGTTTGCCCGGGTTGAATTGAGCACAACCTGGGCAATGGAGAATTGACCGGTCAACAGAATAACTGCCAGAATTCCGGCTGAAAGCAATTGTTGTAAAACTTTTTTCATGAATTTGAAATTAAAAGGGTGATCCCGTTCATAGTGCCCTGCAAATCTATATATAAATCAGATCAATCCAACGTTTCAGCTAAAAAAAACAGATTGTTTAACAGCAAGAACAACAGTTAATTAGCCATTTTTTTTGATTTTTTCGGTCAATTTGCGGTGGGATTTCCCCGTGCTTTGAAAAATTTTTTATTTAGTCAGGCCATTGTTAATCAGGAAAAATTCCATTGGTAATACCATCTTCCACTTATTGTCCGGTGATTGAACGGCAAACAAGGATGTTACCTTGAATGGAGGGATGCCGGCAACGATCCGATTTTACCTGCATTCCTTACCGGTAGCCAGGCAGCGATGAATCCGATTGCGGAAACGATCAGGAAAATGTAAAGAAAGTCCATTCCCTGCATAAGCACGGGATAAGCATCGATCAGAAAAGATCCGCCTTCAGTATTGATTTTGACCAGCCCGAATCGTTGCTGAATCATGCAAACCAGAGCGCCCAGGATCATTCCGGCAATGGCGCCGCTGAATGAAACCATCATTCCCTCTGTTAAAAAGATTTTTCTTATCAGTTTGCTGTCAGCACCCATACTGTAAAGCACGGCGATATCCTTGCGTTTGTCGAGGATAAGCATCGAAAGGGATCCGATTACATTAAAAGTCGCGATGAAAAGGATAAATCCCAGGATCATAAAAATGGCCCATTTCTCTGACCGCATGATGCGGTAGAGTACTTCCTGTTGTTCAAAGCGGTTCTTCACTTCGAAGTTATTTCCCAATAACTGTCTGATGCCGGATTGTATCTTTACCATGTCAGTGCCCGGGTTTAAGGCAATTTCGACGGATGAAAGCTCCCCTTCATACCCAAGTACTTCCCGGGCAAAGGATATCGGGACAATCATATATTTTGAGTCGAAATCCTGCTGAATGGAGAATATCCCAGCAGGTCTGATATCCATCCGGTTGAATGCCTGTTCGGGATTTACACCGATCGCTCCTTTGCGCCGGGGCGCATATACTTCGATTTCGCGCTGAAAATTGTCAAGATTCAAACCGAGATAGTAAGCAACGCCCTGCCCGGGGATGGCAAGCGGTTTCCCGTTAAACTCCAGCATCAGCGCCCCTTCGGTAATCATGCTGCTGAGGCCGGTCCAGGTTTCATAATTGTGATCTACCCCTTTGAGGGTGGCCAGGTATTGGTTATTGTCATAGCGCAGCAGGACTTTCTCCTCTATGGTTCCGGTTTGCGCCCTGACTCCGGGTATTCCGGCAATTTTGTCCCAGGGGTAGGTATCCGGGCTGAAGGTTTTTCCCCGGGCAGGCATGACCTTTATTTCAGGGTCAAAAGTATTGAAAAGCGAAATGACCAGGCTTTCAAACCCGTTGAAGACGGAAAGCACGATTACCAGCGCCATGGTGCCTATGGTGACTCCGGCTACCGAAACCCCTGAAATAATATTGATCACATTGTGTGATTTTTTTGATTTCAGGTATCTCCAGGCGATGAAAAGCGGTAATCTCAATTTACCCGTTTTAAGGTTAGAAAATATCAGGATTTCAGCAGATTATCGATGTTCTCTATATAATCAAGTGAATCATCAATAAAAAAGGCAAGTTCAGGTATAACCCGCATTTGCTTACCCACCCGCAGGGCAAGCTGATGCCGGATCTCTTTTTTATGGGCGTTGATCCTGCTGAAAATATCTTCTTTGCTTCCGGCTCCGAACAAACTCAGGTAGACTTTCGCCAGGGAGAGATCGGGTGTAATGTTTACTTTGGTAACGGTGATCAGAAATCCGGGGAAATTATCACGGGCCAGCAGGCGGAATATTTCACCCAGGTCTTTTTGTATCAGTCTCGAAATCTTCTGTTGTCTTGTACTTTCCATGATGCAAAGATAGATAATAAAAGAAAGAACCCTTGCGTTATTCGACTGAGTAAGCGTTTTCGATGAACCAACAAAGCTGTTTTAGCCATATCTTTGCCCCACTGCTTTAACAGCAGTAGCCTTTCCTATGAAAAACCTCTTAAAAGTTCTCAGGTATGCGATTCCTTACTGGGGATTTGCCTTGCTGAATATCCTTTTCAATATTCTGAGCGTGATCTTTTCGCTGGTGTCGTTTGCCGCGGTGGTTCCCGTCCTCAATATCCTTTTCAAGCTTGATAAACCGATGGAAATCCGGCCCGATTTTGAATGGAACGTGAATGCCATCAAGGATTACTTTTATTTCGAAATCGGTCAGCTGATCACACGATACAATGAATTAACCGTTCTGGCCTATATCTGTGGAACACTGGTGGTGGTTTACCTCCTCAAGAACCTTTTCAGGTACATGGCGATGTTTTACATTGCCGAAGTACGCAACGGAGTAGTGAAAGACATCCGCAACGCGCTTTATCATAAAATTCTGATTCTCCCGCTGTCTTTTTACTCGGAAAAGAAAAAGGGCGATATCATTTCGCGCATGACCACCGATGTTCAGGAAGTGGAATGGTCGGTGATGAGCTCGCTGGAAATGATGTTCAGGGATCCGGTGTATATTCTTTCGTACCTGGTCACCCTGTTTATCCTTGATTACGAGCTTACGCTGATGGTGCTGGTGCTGCTGCCGGTTACCGGACTGATCATCGGGCAGATCGGGAAGAGCCTCAAACGGACTTCCGCAAAAGGCCAGATCAAGATGGGCGAGTTGCTTTCAACCATCGAAGAAACCATCAGCGGATTGAGGAACATCAAGGCCTTTAATGCCATTGACTGGGCCAACCGCAATTTCAGGGGAACCAATCACCGCTATAACCGTTTGATGGTGAGGTTATACCGCAAACGCGATCTGGCTTCCCCGCTCAGTGAGTTTCTGGGGATTGCCGTATCCGTATTTGTGATCTGGTATGGCGGTAAAATTATTCTTGAGCCGGGCTCGACCCTGGATGCGGCTTTGTTTATCATGTACATTCTGGTCTTTTCCCAGATAATCAATCCTGTAAAGGCCTTATCTACTGCTATTTATAATATTCAGAAAGGTGCAGCTTCAGTGGAGCGTATCGAACATGTCCTGGCTGCTGAAGAGGTGATCACCGAAAAGCAGGATGCCCTTCCCGTTAAGGAATTCCGCGAAAAAATTGAGTACCGGGGTGTATGGTTCCGCTATGGGCAGGAAGATGTGCTGAAAGAGATCAATCTGGTAATCCCGAGAGGGAAATCCATCGCGCTGGTGGGTGCTTCCGGCTCAGGTAAATCAACGATGGCGGATCTTCTGCCCCGTTTTTACGATGTCACGCAGGGCGAAATCCTTATCGACGGGGTACCCATCCGGGATTGTATCATCAGCGATGTGCGGGCGCTGATGGGTATTGTTTCGCAGGAAACCGTACTTTTTAATGCCTCGGTTTTCGACAATATCGCTTTCGGGCTGCAGGGCGTTACGGAAGAGCAGGTGATGGAAGCCGCCAGGGTGGCCAATGCGCACGAGTTTATTATGGAGATGCCCGAGGGTTATCAGACCAATATCGGCGACCGGGGCGTGAAAATGTCGGGCGGGCAGCGTCAGCGAATCAGCATTGCCCGGGCGGTGTTGCGCAACCCGCCGATTATGATTCTCGATGAGGCTACCTCGGCCCTGGATACCGAATCGGAACGCCTGGTTCAGGAGGCCCTCACCAACCTGATGCAAAACCGTACTTCGCTGGTGATTGCCCACCGGCTGTCCACGGTGCAGCATGCCGATGAAATCATTGTGCTTCATAAGGGCGAAATTGCAGAGCGGGGCTCCCACAATGAACTGATGGCCCTTCAGGGGGTGTACAGGCGGCTGCACGATATGCAGGCGCTGGCATAATCCTTCAAAATTCACTTACTGCTGCTTTTTCAGATGACTTTCATCTTTCTTCGTTGAAAACTTAATGCCTGGCTGTAAAACGGACTAAAATTGTATTCTGTTTAAGCTGGCCGGAAGTGGCTGTTCGGACCGGTCATCCGGTAAGAAGATGTGTGAAAATGAGGAATTATTTTAAAAATTATCTGGTATTCACCTGTCTTGCAGACTAACTTTGCTGAAAAAATTCAGATCATGTCAGTAGTTACCAGCCGCACAGGCACCGAAAATGCCCGCATCGTCATAAACCATGAAAAATGCAACCTCTGCGGATTATGTGTTAAAGTCTGCAAGGATTTTTCGCTGTTAATTGAAGATCATACCTTAACAGTAAGCGACCAACCGCTGTTTGGCTGCATTGGCTGCGGACAGTGCGTGGCTGTATGCCCCCGCGATGCCATTATGGTCGAGGGACGAACCCTTTCGCCCGGCGATTTTAAACCCCTGAAAGCGGACCATCTCCCGGATTATACTTCGCTCTATCAGCTGATGCTTAACCGCAGGAGCATCCGGGATTTCAGGGATAAGCCGGTACCGCGCGAAATCACAGAACAGATTCTGGCGATGGCGGTGACGGCCCCCATGGGGCTTCCGCCCTCTGACGTAGGTGTGATGATACTCGATGGAAAGGAAAAAGTCAGGGCGTTCTCTTTTGATTTTATCGATATGCTGCAGCGGGCAAGGTGGATGGCATCGCCCCTGGCCCTGAACCTGATGCGCCCCTTTATCGGGAAAGACAACTATCTGATGTTTAAGTCTTTTATAATTCCAATGGTGAATTTCTTTTCTGAAACAAGGAAAAAGGAGCAAAACTATCTTTTATACGATGCGCCCCTGGCCATGATGTTTTATGGTAACCTGAGCGATCCCGCCGATCCTTACATTGCGGCAACCTATGCTACCCTGGCCGCCGAATCGCTGGGACTTGGCGCCTGCATGATCGGGAGTGTGGGACCGTTCCTGAAGAGCATGGGACCTGATTTCAGGAAAAAATATCACCTGCCATCCAAAATGCATGATTCCATAATGGTTGTCTTCGGATATCCGCAGGTGAAATACCGGAAGACCATCCAACGCAGTTTTGAACGGGTGTTTTATGCCTGATATCCGTTGTCAGGTTTTTGAGAATTGGCTGGAACGCTTTATCTTTCGTATGTCCCTTTTTTCAGAATTTTGTAATTTTCCATCAGGCAAACGCCAAGAGCATATACCGAATGAATTTCAAAATGCTGGTTCAGCAGCAGCAGGTCGGCGTCTAAACCCTGAGCAATTCTCCCTTTTTGTTTTAGCTTAAGGATTCGTGCAGGATTTGAGGTAAGCACCTGAAGGGCAGTTTCCAGTGGAATTTTTTCGTCGAGCACGGCATCACGCAGCTCTGTGAGGTTGGAGGCAGGCAGCCCGCTTTCGAGCCTCACCAGATCTCCGCTTACAGGATCAAATCCGGGCAACGACCCGCAGGCATCCGATGTGAATGTAATGTGTTCAGCGGGAACCCCGGCATCCAGAAGCTGCCTGAGTGCACTGGATGGTTTTATTTCATATTCCGGGAAATAGGGATATGAGCTGGTGGTAATGTCAACATAGCCCTGCAAAGCATATTTTTTGGCATCCTCAAAGATATATTCGTTCCGGTTGATGTGGGTAGGCAGAAACTGCCTGAGTGTGAGCTCGCTGCTTTCTACAACCTGATATAGGGGCCTGAAAGGGTCTCTGGCATCCCCCATATGAATGTTGACAATCCCTGCTTTTCCGCCGATCATTCCCGCTACGCGCGCATGAGCCGCGATCCGGCTAAGCTCCTCCACCGTGGGCAGCGATGAGCGGTGGTCAGAAACGGCAACTTCTCCGACTCCGATCACTTCGTCAATCAATGCAATATCGCGTGCAATATCCCCGGTAATGGCTGGAACCGGTACCTGATAGGAGCCTGTGTACATCCAGGCCGACACTCCTTCGGCCCGCAGAGATTTTACCTTCATCAGCACACTTTCCACACTCCGGGTGATTCCATCGGTACCCAGACAGCCTACTACCGTAGTAACTCCGGCTTTGATCATATCGCTCAACTGCAGTTCCGGTGTACGGCTGGCAGGTCCCCCTTCGCCACCGGCACCTGCAATGTGAACATGGGCATCAATAAAGCCAGGGGTAAGTATAAGTCCCTCAGCTTCAATAATTTTAATATTCAGGCTTTCAGGAATCTCAATCACCGGAGCTACGGAAATTATTTTACCCGCAGCAATCAGCACGTCGTTCTTACCTTTGTTTTCGGGGCTGTATACAGTTGCATTTTTTATCAGGTACATCATACTCGTGTTTTTGATGGTGGTTTACAAAATTAACAAAAGTGGGCTTTCGAAGCAGAAATCAGTACAGAGGGAAACACAGGAAGTTCGGGAAGGATGAACAACCTACGCCCTGAGTTGGTATTTTTGCAACTTACTTATAGCAAAATGAAGTACAGCGTTCTGTTTCTATTTCTGATATCCCGGTTGATGATGCCCGGAGTTTCTGCACAGCAGAAAGGGAGCCTGCTTATTGCCGGTGGCGCTTTAAAAAGTGAGAATAAGGCGGTATACGAAAAAATTCTTGAGCTGGCCGGGGGTGCCGAAAAGGCGGTTTTCGGGGTGATTCCTGCCGCCAGTGGTGCTCCGGTAAGCGCTTTCGAAGGCTTTAAGGAAACGCTTATAAGTTATGGGGTAAAGCCAGGCAACATTCATCTGGTGAATGTTGCCATGATGGATGACAAAAGCACTGAATTTGCCGATGAATCAAAATGGGCCGGCAATGCCGAAGACAAGCGGGTTGCCGGAATACTGAAAACCTGCACTGCGGTATGGTTTACCGGTGGAGATCAGATGAGGGTGCTGATGACGCTTATAAGGGCTGATGGGAACCCGACTTTGGTATTACAGGCTGTAAATGAAGTTTATGCAAGAGGCGGAATGATTGGCGGAAGCAGCGCCGGGGCAGCTATTATGGGGCCGGTGATGATTGCCGGCGGTAGTTCGTCAGGAGCCTTCGGACTAAGCTCTGACACCTCCGCACCGGGGCCCGGAGGAGAGAATAGCCCCGGAGAACCCCTCTTTCTGACCAATGGACTTGGATTCTTCCGCTTTGGCATTGTTGACCAGCATTTTAATCAAAGAGCAAGGCTGGGAAGATTGTGTATGGCACTGGCTCAGAGCAGGGACAAAGCAAGCTTTGGAGTGGGTGTCGACGAAAACACTGCTTTAATCTATTATGCCGCGGAAAATAAAATACAGGTCATCGGTGAAAACGGACTCACGATTTTGAACGCTGAGGAAGTACAAATCAATGGAGCAGCTCCCCGGTTAAAAATCGCCAACCTGAAATTCAGCTACCTGGAGCATGGCGATGAAATAAACCTGTCGGATATGAAAGTAACTCCGGCCGCACGCCGCTTCCCCATCCATGGAAATGAGGAATATGGGTTATTGAATCCTCCCCAGTCGGGACTTTTAGACACAGATGCTCCGGGTTTCAGGGAGCTTGCCACCCGTTATCTTGCCAACAACAAACTGTTGAGTGAGATTAGAAGAACGGGATTTATTGGCACAACCGGGATTACAGTAGTCATTTCAAAGACTTTGCAGAGCCGGGCATATGTTTCCTCCGGAGAAAACGGCAAAAAGAAATATACCCTGGAAAACTTCCGGCTTGATTTTGAGCCGGTTAAGATTGAAATAAGTCCTGTTTATTAATATTATGGAACCAGCCTGGCTGCAGCCATGCGGCTGTTCATTCCTTTGAAAATAATCTGGTGCAGCGGCCACACTGCATACCAGTACAATCTCCCGCTTAAGCCTCTGGGCCTGAAAGTTGCCGTTTGTCTGAGAGAAGCAACACCATTGTTTTCAATAATCTTATATTCAAGCCATGCTTCTCCGGGTAATTTCATCTCAGCATAAATAAGCAGCCTGCCTTCAGATTTATCTGCCACCAGTACCCTCCAGAAATCAAGGGCATCACCTGCAAATATTTCATCGGAATTGGTGCGTCCGCGCCTGAGGCCGATACCGCCGGCAACCTTGTCAATATATCCTCTGACTTTCCATAAAAAATCAGCATAATACCAGCCATTCTCTCCTCCGACTCCCCAGATATTCGCAATTACATCCCCTGTGCTGCATTTTATTTCAGTTTGCCTGACATCGTGAAAACATCCGAACTCAGGAACAGCGATGTATTCTTTAAGACTTGAGCGTTTGCTACTGCTCACCAGTGCATCTTTCCAACTTGACACCACATGATGCCGGGCAATTTTGTCAAACGCAAGCGATATGGATTCTTTATAGGTGAGCGGTTTAATACCTGTCAGGTTTTCGGTATAATTTTCCCGGCAGACTACTTCCACCTTCATGCTGTTCACCAGATTTACCGCCAGTTTATAGGACGTGCTTGTAATAAAATACAACCAGTACGATGAAAGCCGCGGGGTCATGAGCGGAAGTATAAAAATCTTTCGCCGGAGGCCCCTTACTTCGGCATATTGCAGCAGCATCTGTTTGTAGGTGAGTATGTCCGGCCCGCCGATATCAAGAACCCGGTTAAAAACAGGCGTGTGCATCATCACCGATATCAGGCTGTTTATAACGTCTCTGACAGCTATGGGCTGACAACGGGTATTCAGCCAGCGGGGAGTCACCATTACAGGAAGTTTTTCGGTAAGATCACGGATAATCTCAAACGATGCACTTCCCGAACCTACAATAATTCCTGCCCTGAGGATGGTGTAAGGAATACCACTCTGTATTAAAACCTGCTCCACTTTCAACCGGGAGAGCAGATGCGGGGAGCCCGACGCAGCATTTTGAAGCCCGCTCAGAAAAATAATCTGTTTTACATTCCAGCTTTTGGCAGCGGCAACAAAGTTATTTGCAGACTGAACTTCCATTTCTTCAAAACGGTCGATGGCCGAACTCATGGAATGAACAAGATAAAATGCAATATCAGCCTTGATATTCTGAGTACTCAGGGTTTCAGGCCTCAGAAAATCGCCTTCGGTAACCGTAAGCTTCCCCGGGGTTTTACTGTGCGATTGAAACCGGCGGCGGTCGCGAACAATACAGGTAACTTCATGCCCGGCTTCAATCAGCAATGGAAGCAGTCGCTTGCCGATATAACCGGTGGCTCCGGATAATATTACTTTCATTTAACCAGTTTAGCATATAACAATAAAAATCAGAATATGCTCAGGTGAAAGGAAGAATACAGGTATTTTAAAGGCGATAAAACCCTGTTCTGCCTGGAAACAGCCAAAGTATTAGTATCTGTGAAACAACAGCACCAACCACAATCAAACCTTCTGAAAAGGTACAAAGAAGCATCTCCGATTGATAATAACGGATAGAAAATAGAAGCCTGGTTTAAGAAAAGAAATGTTGACGGTGCCGTTATGCACTGCCAGTGTTCTCATGAAAATTCCGGCGACGGAATACACTGCCGCCTCTCCCTCAATTTTCCGGGAAAACCCAAGAAATTCCTTTGCCGGATTGGGGTAAACAAAAAGACCATTGGGATTTAATACCTGATTTGCAGCAGAATGAGGTTGAGGTAAAACAATTTCATACAGATAACCTGTGGTACTGCCGCTGCCTTCTTCCGTCATATAAAGCTTGTAGCTGCTCACAAAGGCAAGTCCTTCATTCTGCCCGGGCGATGTAATAAAATGATATTCGGTTTTGGTGCCCTCAAAAAACCGGTTATCCGGGTAATCTTTGAAAGATATTATTTTTTCATTGGTCAGCAGCATCAATTCGCCGGTGTGCAGGTTTATATCAGCGGCCGTAACTCTTCCGGAGCCGGTGGTACTTCCGGCAAAAAACGACCCTGACAGCCGGGCGGTGTAACTCCCGGGTTGATCAGGCAGTGCATACATTTTTACAATTCCGGTAAAAGGATTACTGCGGTCTTTTGTAAATAAATAAAGCGAATCGGCGTACCAGGCCATGGCTTCGATATCGTAGTTCCTGCCGGATGATGGCGGAGGGAATGCCGTTTGGTCAGAAAGGCTGAAATTGATGATCCCGGCAGATACAGAATTTCCTTCAATGGTTTCAGGATCAGGGATGATGTAGATGGCCAGGTCGGTTCTTTGATTGTTGTTGTTGCCAAAATCGCCTATAAACCAGGTCTCATCATTATCGGCAGTGATGTCTTCCCAGTCTGTATTCGATACATTACTGATAACCAAAGTTCTCAGAAGGTTCCCGGTAGTGTCGGAGCAGTGCAACTCATTGCTGTTGCCCGAATCTTCGTGTGACCATATTCTGTTACTGCCGCTTACCGCAATTCCTGAACTTTCGATGAGGGCTGATGGCAGCCGGGTAATTGTCCGCAGATTTATGTCCGGTCCCGAGCCTTGCATTGACACCCCCTGGCAGCCAGCCGATGTAGCGATGAGGGCCAGAAAAACCCATAACAGGTTAAGTTCCTTCATGGGTATCGGGCTAAAATTTTTCAATTTCATTTATCCCTTTTCTGTTTAAGACAATCCGATAGCGCTTATAGTCAAGCTGGTCTTCGTTTTTGAACTGCAACACCAGATTGATGTAATACATCTTTTCGCCCTTAACTGTTTCTATTTCGTCATTATTTCCGGGTGAATACAGCGGAACGATGGGGTTGTCCATTTTCTGGATAAAGTTTGAGACATTGAACCGGATAATATCATTCATTCCGCTGGTGGGGTATAAGCTGCATTCATCCAGGCTTTGACGGTTCAGCCGGATCAGTTTGCGATAAAGGATGATTTTTTCCCGGTTGTTCCGGTTGTCGGCTTCCAGGATGGCTGAGCGGTCGCGGATTTTCAGCACTTCTCCCGGCACTTTGCTCTCAGGAACAAAAACCATACTTTCCTTGCTCCAGCCGATCTCATGTTCGCTCAGGCTGATGTCGGTGCGGTGGTCGAAGAACCTGCGGCCCAGCTTATGAGCGAAGTAATACCGGGTAAGCTCCTTGATCCTGTCTTTCAGCATATAACTTACCACCAGCGCTACAAAGAACGGCATGGTGAAATTCCCGTACTTCTGCTGAAATGAAAAGGCGACCGCAGTCGCAAAAACCATCGACAAACCTGCTGCAATACTCAGGTAAACCTGCTCTATCCAGACGCCGTCGCGCCGCTGATTGGTATTCAGAAAAAGCTCGTTTTCCGCGTATTTCTTGAGTAAGCTCAACCTGAAAACCAGGTTACGGTTGCGGTTGGGACTTTCCTTTTCAACTACCTGATAACCCTTCTCCTTCTTGTAATTGATTTCCGCATGAATCAGTGCCATTATCTTTTCCCGGATATCCCCGGTGAGGTGTCCCTTTTTTTTCAACCCGTCGATCAGTTTAAAGGCATGTTGTTCGAACAGGTTGCTCAGAAACTCGTCACCGAAAAAATAATAATTCATCAGTTCCCTGCTGATGGAGGGTACATTGATGATCCTTTTCAGGCTGCGGAAATTTGCTGCGATGTTATTGATGCAATTGTCAAAATTATCAACCAGGTAATCCAGGTCTTCGTCAAGTCCGTTTTCAAGAATATGCTGGATTTCCTCACGCAGTGAGCTTTTCACGATGGATACGAACATCCTGATATGGTATTCGTATTCAGCGGTCCGGGTGCGCGAAGGGTCGGAAGCCAGCTGCTGAAGTGCATTTTCCAGTAAAGAAAACGGAGGTTTTTCCTTGTCGGCGATATCGCGTAAGAGATATGAAGGAGTAATCAGCCTGATGTTGGATTTCAGGTCGCGATAAAAATCAGCTTTCTGATAGGTTCCCCGGTTGATATCCAGACTGTTGGGAATAAAAATCCAGGTATTCACGGCAAAGTCGCTCACCGGTTGTTTGCGCCGTGCATAAAAACCCAGCTTGATTTCAACAGAAAACTTGTCGTGTATTTTAACCAGATCCTCAATCATCAAACAAAATTAAGCATTTTTACTTTTCAGGCAGATCAGAAAAGCCCAAAGACACCGTCGGGCGTAATTCCCAGAAATCTGAACCAGGTTTCTCCGCCTATTATGTTCATGATCCAGCCGATTACCATCACCGTAAAACCGTAACGAAAGGTGTCAGAAAGGCTGTAATGGTCAGTTTCATATAGCAAAGCGGCCGGTTTACTGTTGAAGGGCAGTACATATACATGCTCTATCATAAAGGCTACAGGCAGTGCCAGGCTGATGATGCTGTAATCAAACCTGCCGGCAACGCCAATGGCAATGGGGATAAAGATCATGGCACGCATGGTCTTCGACTGAAAAATAAGTGCGCTGAAAATCATAACGCCGGTGAGGATCAGGTAAAGGACCCAAAATGGTGTTTGGTCACTGATGCCGAGGTGATCGAAAAATGCGTTAACACTGATGCTGGGCAGATCGGTGACGTCCAGTCCTGAACCCAGGGTATAGGCGCCGGCTGAAAAAAGCATCAGGTGCCAGGGAATGTCCACTTCATTCCATCTGATGATGCCAATGCGCGGCAGCAACGCGACCACTCCGCCTACAAAAGCCACGGCAGTCGGGCTGATTCCGTGCAGGCGATCGGTTGACCAGAAGCCAAGGATCAATGCAAAAATCACCACTGCTTTGACTTCATCCGGTTTTAGCTTGCCCAGCTTTTCGTATTCCTGCCTCAGGCGGGCCATACCGCCTTCAATCTGCGGCAGGCGTTCTTCAGGCGACAAGGGGAAAAACACCTTCATGGCCAGGATATAGCCGATAAGGATCATTCCAAGCATCATCGGAAACATGGCAAAAAGCCAGTCAGAGAAAAACACGGTGCTGCCGGTGGCGCCGGCGATCAGGGCGGCGGCCAGCAGATTGGCGCCCGAACCGGTGAGAAAGCCGCTGGCGCCAATATTGATATACAGCAGGTTCTGAAGCACGATGCTGCGTCCGAAGTTGTTCCGCTTACTGCCGCCGTGGGCTCCGTAGATGGCTGCAATCACCATAAAAATGGGCAGCAGTATGGCTGCTTTTGCAGTTGTTGCCGATATAAATGCCGAAAGCACCACATTGATAACGATGAAACTCATGAAAATGGAGCCTGCATTTTTTCCGAACCTGAGGATAAACCAGAGGGCAAACCGCTTGGCAACCCCCGTTGCCACCAGCATGCTGGCAAGCACAAACGACATGATGTTCAGCCACATTACCGGATGACCCAGCTGGGCATAGGCCACTTTCTCGGTAAGTACGCCGGAAAGGACCAGGCTCACAATGATAATCAGGGAGGTGAGGTAGTTGGGGATGGCTTCTGTAATCCAGAGAATGATGCCGGCCACGAAAATGGCCAGCATCAGTTCATTCGTGCGGGTGAATCCGGAAGCGCCCAGCTTTTCGAACGCTTTTTTCGCCTCGGCCGATACCAGCCCTGCCGGATCTATATCCTGCAGAAATGGCAGCTTGATGACAAAGGCAAATAAAATAAAGGCCGATAATGCCAGCAAAGGTCCGGCAAGCGCCAGCCAGCGTTCAAAGCCTGACTTTTCCCGTTTGGGAAGTTTCTCGATGCGGTAATTGTGCATATCGAGCAGATCTTCGCTTCTGCCTTTCGTCATATCTTCCTGATTCATAATTGTAAGTGCTTACTTTACCATTTTGTAAACGGATGCTTCATCAGCATGGAATTGTAGTATTTGGTGATTCCGGTTACCTCTTCGCCCAGCCAGCCGGGTTTTTCAAAATTCTCGTCTTCACTGGAGAGTTCAACTTCGGCAACAATCAACCCCTGATTTTCACCGTAAAACTCATCGACCTCAAAGGTATGTGGCCCGGCTTTTACCTGATAACGGGTCTTGTCAATAACACCCGGTTCGCAGATTTTGAGCAGGTCGTGCACTTCTTCCACCGAAATTTCCTTTTCCCACTCATAGCGGCTTGCCCCCGATTCATTGCCAATCCCTTTTATAGTGATGTAACCGTGATCGCCCTTGGTGCGCACCCTTACCGTGCGCTCAGGCACCGAGCAAAGATAACCCTGGGTGATGCGGGTTTTCTTGTGGGCAAGATTTCTGAACTCGCCCTTTACCAGAAATTTGCGTTCTATCTCTTTTCCCATTACAGTGAATTTTATCAGTTAGCCAATGGTTTGTCAATCATGCCGATAACTCTCTTTATGGCCTGAAGGTAATTGATATTCTCAATCCCCTCGGCACCGATATCCTTCATGGTTTTGAGAATATCGTTCAACTCGGTTGATTCGGAGTTAATGGTAACCACCCTTGCGCCGTTTATCAGCACGATGCCGTATTCACAGATGGTATCATTCACCATGTACCCGAACCGCTGCTTATACACCCTCACTGCCTGAAGGTCAGGATGTGCGTTGATCATCTGCATAAACTCTTCATAGGTGTACTCATCTTTTGTAAGCGAAGGGATTTCCACCTGAAAAGCGGGGAAAACCTCCTTCAGAAGCATTTCGGTTTTCATCGGGAACTCGCCCTTCATGAGTGGGTTCCATTGCTCAAGCCCGTCAACGTTCTGTACATAGGTTTTTATGTCCATTTTGCCGTTGCGGATTTTGGTATTGTTGATATCGTTGGTACGCGACATAATGTAGATTTCGTCGGAGTGCCGCTCCCAGACTTTTTCGGGAATGGGGACGGAGAGCCTGGCCATACGTTTATGGATCTCATCGAAATTCTGGCCAAACGTACGGAATTCAAAACGGGGTTTTGATTGTTCCCCGATCTCTATTTTTTCTTTTGACATATTCAGAAGGTTATAAGTTACTGCATCCGGGCTGCTTACAGCCGGCAATCAGGATAAAAGAAAGACCTGACAGGTTTTGGCGGAACCTGTCAGGCCGGGTTATTATTTCCGCCTGGCTTTGGGCAGCGTGCCGGCGTTGTTGTTGGATGATCCGCGGGTGATCTCGGTAAAAGTCACAAGGTTTGAAGAACCGTCAGGTTTTCGCCCAAACGATTGTGTTTCCTCAAAGGCCGGGAAGGTAATATCGTCAATTACAGTGCCTTCCGCATTTTCGAGCCATACCTGTTCACCACCGCTGGAGAGTCCGAAACCACTTTCGTCCTCGGTGTCAGTAACAATCACACAGAAGATGCCAGCCGGAATCACGGTACCCGCCGGGAATTCCTTCTTGGGTTTGGTGCCGGCCTGTCCGCCGCCGTCGTAAATTTTGTATCCCGAAAGGTCCACATCAAAGGCAGAGCCGTTATAAATCTCAATCCAGTCGGGATCTTCGGTGGTTCCCCTTGAATAGATTTCATTCATCAGAATAATGGTAGCCGGAGGAGGGGTGGAGTTGTCGTTGGCTGCACCTTTGGTTATAACGCTCAGAATCTGAAGGTTGGATGTTCCATCAGGAAAACGGCCGTAGGATTCCGTTTCAGCCAGTGCGGGGAATGTAATATCGTCAATTATCGTTCCGGCAGCATCCTCAAACCAAACCTGTTCCCCTCCGCTCGAAAGGCCGAAACCGCTGGCGTCTTCATCATCCACTACAATTACAAAGAAACCTCCCGGCTGAATAACGGTGCCGGCCGGAATTTCCTTTTTCGGCTTTGTGCCGGCCTGTCCGCCACTGTCGTAGATTTTATAACCGCTGATATCTGCAGCCACACTTGTTGAAGTGTTGTATATTTCTATCCAGTCGGGATCTTCTGTGGTTCCGCGCGAATAAATTTCATTCATCAGTACCACGGCTGATGGGGCCGGGGAGTTGTCGTTGGCGGAGCCCGGTGTGGCGACAAAAAGCACCTGCCAGTTGGCGTCTCCGTCCGGATAACGTCCGTATGACTGGGTTTCCTCCAATGCAGGGAAGGTAACATCGTCAATCACGGTGCCGGAAGTATTTTCGAGCCATACCTGCTCACCTCCGCTTGAAAGGCCGAATCCACTGGCGTCTTCATCATCCACTATGATTACATAAAATCCTTTGGACGGGATGGTGGTTCCTGCCGGAATTTCTTTTTTGGGCTTGGTGCCGGCTTGTCCGCCATTGTCATATACTTTATATCCGCTGATGTCCATACTGGCTGTGGTGGCGTTATAGATTTCTATCCAGTCGGGATTTTCGGTTGTGCCGCGGCTATATACTTCATTGATCAGAATCACAGGGACGGGAGGGGAGTCGTCGTTGGCAGTGCCCCGGGTAATATTGTCTAGAATCTGCCATGTGCCTGTTCCGTCAGGAATGCGGCCGTATGACTGGCTGGGTTCAAATGCCGGATGAGCTACATTGTCAATGATGTTTCCTGAGGCATTTTCAAGCCATACTTCATCTCCACCGCTTGAAAGGCCGAATCCGCTTTCTGTACCGTCGTCAACCACAATCACATAAAAGCCCTTGCCGGGGAGTATGGTACCGGCCGGGATTTCTTTCTTTGGTTTCGAACCCGATTGTCCGCCCGGATCGTAAACCTTGTAGCCGCTGATATCGGCCGGGCTGTCGGAGTTGTTGTATATTTCCACCCAGTCGGGGGCTTCAACCGTTCCCCTGCTGTAAACCTCGTTCAGAACAATGCTTGGGGCGCCAACCGTGTAGGCAGCCGGGGTGGCCGGCGCTCCTTCAGGCGTATAGGCTTTTTTCCCTGACTCGTTTTCGGCCTCCACATAGTAAGTTACCGTTTTACCGGCACCCTGGGCCGGAATCTGCGCGGTGTATACATTGGAGGTGGAGCCAGCCGACATGCTTATTCCGGTGGCTGATACGCCGTCGACGGCATAATGCAGTTTTACCGATTTGATGCTGTTCATGTCGGTAGCTTTTACAGATACCGTAACGATGTCGCTTTCGCCGGGGGCCTGAGGGGTTATGGAAAGTTCGCTCAGTACCGGGGGGCCTTCAAATACCTCATCCTTCACACAGGAAGTGAAATTCAACCCGATGATGATCAGTAAAAGCAATATATTTCGTGTTTTCATTGCAATAGATTTTTAGGATTTAGAAAATGAATTAAAAGTCAACCTCAAACCTGACGCTGACGAAACTAAAATCATCACCTGCTTTTCCATTGGCATCCACCACTTTCCGTGGGTCTTTGGTCAGCGCACCGTTTTCGTCATAGCCAACAAACAGTTTGTTTTTGCCGCTTGCATAACGATCGTGGTTCAGGTAGGCGTAGTTAAGCATGATCTTCACATTGTTATTCACATGGTAGTTGATGCCGAATGTATAACCTTCACCGGCGCCGCCCATAATCTGGTCCATGCCTGAATTCAGGCTCAGGTAATCATAGCGGAAGGCAAGCTCCACATCACCCCAGGATTTTCCACGGGTGGGCTGTGTAAATTCAGCATCGTTGGTATTGTAATTGTATTTTCCACCGAACAGGAGTACACTGCCAAAAGCATACCAGCCGTCAAATTTTTCGGTAGGCATTTCCTCATCCCATTTTTTGCGGTGTACATTGCTCATCAGATATTCACCCTGAAAACGGAAATTTTTGTGATAAGCCGCGAACTCCAGACCGCCGAGCACGATATGATCAACATTGGAAATCAGATCGGTATCCATATATTTCTTGCGGTTGATCGAGGTGAGTGAACGGGTGCTGTAACGCTCATGACCCCTGATTTCTGCATCCGTTTTCGGAGTCCGATACGAACCGGCTATCCCGATGTGCAACCCTTTATTGAAGTCGTTATGGAAGGGCATGGCAACCAGCTTACCGGTAAACGATACTCCTTCATCGGTGCCGTAATCCTTATTGTTATCTTCCGAGAAAAGTCTTTCTTCGGGATCTCCGACTGTCTGGAAATGGATTCCTCCCATCCCGAACAGCCAGTCTTTGTGGTACATCACTCCAACCCCGATATGACGGGAAGGAGCAAAGGTATTGACTGCGTTCGGGCGCTCAATGAAGGTCAGATACCTTGAAGTGGTTGTTGACTCAAAAGAAAACCCCTCCTTATAATTTCCTGCACGCAGGCTCAGTCTTTCATTAGGCGAAAACTCCAGGTAGGCATCTTTCAGTTCCAGTTCCGAGTTGGAAATGTCCAGGTCAAACTCGCCATACCATTTTTCGGTAAACTGACTCTTGACGGCAAACCTGGCACGGCGGACGGATGTTCCGTTGCCGATGGGGTTGTAGGTATCGCCGAAAAACATGGCGCCATCCACCTGTACACGGGCGTCGTACCATATTTTGTACTTCTGGTCCTTGCTTTCCAGCACAAGTATCCCGTTCCTCTCCTCCGCTTTCAGCGGCGTACGGTTCACTCTGGCACCATACTGATTATAACGCACCGTGGTGTCGGTTTCCTGTCCCAGGGCATAACCGCCGGTTAACCAGAAAACTGCAAGCACCAGCATTAATTTTGGATGATTCATTTTTCTCATACTTATGGTTTTTAAAGGTTCTGTATAAAAAAGGTGAGGCTTTCGCCTTTTCCGAGATTCAGTTTTTTCCTTAAGCGGTAACGGGCAATTTCAGCGCTTTTAGGAGATATACCCATCAATGAAGCGATTTCCTTGGATGAAAAGTTCAGGCGCAACAGCACCGCCAGCCGTTTTTCCTGTTCTGTCAGGTCAGGAAAAGCGTTGGCAAGTTTCTGCCTGAAATCTTTGTGGATCAATTCTATCTGCGCATATAACTCTTCCGTTTCATCACTGAAGTTCATCTTCTGTTTAACCATAAGGGATAAGTCATTCAGCTGTTCCAGTAGCTGTTGCTGATCCCCGACCAGCCTGATTTCATCGATTTTCGCGGCAACAGACTGCAGAAACTCCCTCTGTGAAGAGATATTCAGGGCGATGTTGATATATTCGCGGCGTTTGGTTTCCAGTTTCTGGCTCAGCAGGCTGTTTTCAAGATGCACAGCCGTAACTTCCATTCCACTCAGTGTCTTTTGAGCCTGGTAATAGTTATTTTGCTGATGAAGTAGCTCATTTTCAGTTTTAAGCCGCAGTTTTTGCTGACGGAATACCAGGAAGATCAGTATAATAATTGCCAAAGCAGACATTGCCAGGATGGCCGGAAGGATCAGATTAATTTCCGGGGCATTTTCAGCTACGGCAGTTCCGGTATCCAGATGAATTTTGGTACCCTCTGCTTTGATTGAAAACACTTGCAATTTAAATACATTCTGAACAAAGAAAAGGGCGATATAGGTAAGGATACCGGCCGCCAGCGGGGTAACCACCCAGCCGGCTGCAATTTCACCGAGCGCCTTTAATTTGATTTCGCGGGCCCCTTTCACCAATCCGATTCCGATCACCGAACCCACCACCACCTGTGTGCTTGAAACCGGTACCAGCGGAATTGCCGGTAAACCCATCGACATCAGGAAAGCGGATAGTGAGGAAGACGAAAAGATAAACAGCACCAGGGCCTGCGATAAAACAACCACAATGGCGGCCTCGGGACTGAGCGAAAGGATGCCGTTGCCAACCGTGTGCATTACCCTTTCGCTATAGGTAAATATTCCGAGTGCAATGGCCAGCCCGCCCAGCAAAAACAGCAGCTGAACCCCGTCGAGGGTGAAAAGGCCGAAATTAAGCAAAACGTCCGGGGCGGCATTGACGAATACCCCCATGACATTGGCAATATTATTGGCCCCCAGACTGTAAGCTCCGAAAGCCCCTGCCACGATCAGCGAGATCCGGATATAAGAGTCAAGTTTGATCACATGGATTTTGGTTCGCCGGAGAAATCCCCTCAGAAGCAGGAAAAGCCCTGCTGCAAAGGCCATTCCGAGAACAGGGCCTGATACCCATGTGGATACAATCTTTGTAAGTACGGTATAATTGGTGGGCAGACCTGCAAACATGCTCCAGCCGATGATCGCTCCGACAATTGCCTGGCTGGTGGATACCGGAATGGCATAACGGGTCATCCAAAACACAGTAAGCGCGGCGCAAAGCGAAACGGTGAATCCTCCGGCCAATGCGTCAACGGCTCCGAGGCTTGAGAGGGTATCGGCCGTGCCCCGGCCCTGAAAAACTGCGCCCAGGACCACAAAAATACTGGCAATGAATGCAGCCTTCCTGAAACGGATCATTTTAGATCCTACCGCCGACCCGAAAATATTCGCCGCATCATTGGCCCCAAGGGACCAACCAAGGAATAACCCGCTCGACAGAAAGATCAGCAGCAACATCCGGTTACCTGATGTTAAATGGTACGTTTAATAGCCATAATCGACAATACATCGGCTGTTTTCTCAGCAGCATCCGACAGTATTTCTATATGTAAGGTAAAATACCTCAGATGAAATTTTTCGCTGAGCTTTAGGTTGGGCATCTCATGAAAAACCCTGCGTTTGATTGCATCAGCCAGCTTGTCAGCCTCTTTCTCATATAAATATACTCTGTGCAGTTTTTCTTTGACCGATTCAGGATCTTTGAAATATGCCCTTGCCGCCGGTATCACCGACTCTATGGCAGAAACCGATAATTCGGTAAGTTTTACCAACTCCTGGTTTAATTCGGCCGGAATAAACGGAATCTCGACATCAAACTGAAACAGGTTCGTCTTGGCAAGATCAATAATATTATCAAGCTCTTCGAGCAGCTTCAGGATATCGCCCCTCAGCTGCGGCATAAGAGATTGCGTATAAAGCAGGTTTTCCGTTTTCCGCTTGATGATATCCGCCTCAGTTTCAAGTGATGAGAGCGTTTGCAGATTGCTCAGAAAATTTTCCCTGTTGCCGTAGAGGTAATTTCTGACCCCCTCTTTGAATAGAATTGCCCCCTGATCAATGATATTCAGGAAGTTATCTATCAGTTCAATGGATTTTGCGGCATGTTTGAACAGAAACATAAAAAATCCGTTTAAAGACCAATCAAAGCTAAGAAATCTTGTGAATCTTAAATGTAAATTGTTGTGTACTTATTTTTACGGTCAATCTTTGATGTAGAGGAAAGTAAATTTTTTAAGAAATTAATAGACAGTATTATAAATTAAAATATGTAGAGGCTACTTTTTGATTAATTAGTCATTATTTTATTAGATGTAGAGGTATTGTTTGGTTATTTATTCCCTTTTTTATTGAGATTGCCTGGCTGAGGTTCTGCCATATCCAGACCGGTCTTGGATTATTAGCTTGTATCCGGGCTAATTTAGGAAGTGAATTTTCATAAAAGAGTTTGAAAAATATTTTCCGGGCAGTTTGCTTGTAAGGATCAGACTAAACTTTAAAATTAAGCCTTTACTCAGCAAAAAGGCCCGCTGCGTTCATGCTTGCAGTGATAATGCGGTTAATTGTTTTAGCCTAATTTATAGATTTTGAGTAATATATCAGTGCGACCGTTGAACAGTGATAATATTTAATCGGACAGCGGCAAATCTTTAGGATTTGTTAACATGTTGAATCCAAAATTCCACTAAATTTGTAAAATGGAAATCCGGGAAGATTATTCCCTCCTGCCCTATAAACATCTGAAGTTTCAACCATTTAATCCAATATTTTATGAAGAAAAATTACACGAGAATGTTCATGCTGGCATTATTACTGTTTGCCGGTTTTGGTTTCACCGCTGAAATGGCAAATGCCCAGGTTACCATTACACAGTGGACTTTTGAGGGCGATGTGATTACACCCAGCACCGGGTCGGGAACCGCCGCACTGATTGGCGGAACTACAGCCACCTTCGCAACAGGGTATACCGGAACAGGTACCGGCGGGCGGGCTTGGAATTCAGCTGCTTATCCCGCACAGGGAACCGGATCAGGTACCGCAGGGGTTGAGTTTCTGGTTTCTACCTCCGGCTACAGCGCCATAGCCCTTAGCTGGGATGGCCGGCACAGCAATACTTCTGCCAACAGGCTCAGGGTTCAGTATACGCTGAACGGAACCGATTGGGAAGACTTTGAAGCCAATGAAGGTAACGCCGTCAATACCGCCGCGGGAGTGGATAAAGGTTTTGATAACGGACGCTATATTGCGGACGCGGGCGATACCTGGTATCAGAGAAGTGCTGATTTCTCAGGTATTTCAGGCGTTGACGGCAATGCTGCATTTGGCGTCAGAATTGTGACCGAATTTGTTGACGGTTCTGAATATGGTGCCGCGACCTCAACCTCATCCTACAGTCCTAACGGAACCCTCCGTTACGACAATGTCACATTCAAAGGTGTAGGCAGCTCTCCGATGATTACTGCAACGCCTTCAAGCTTATCAGGATTTACTTACCTGGAAGGTGCTGGTCCTTCTGAAATGCAGATTACCACCCTGAACGCCTTCAACCTGACCCCGGCATCAGGTGCCGTTACAATGACCCCTTCAGCTGATTATGAGTATTCCGTTGATGGCGTTAATTTTATAAGCGATCCGGGCAATGTGGTTTACGAGAACGGAAGTTTCCCCGGTACCGGGGATGTTCCTGTACGTATCCGTTTGAAAGCCGGATTGCCGGCCGGTAGTTATTCAGGTGTTTTCACCGTTACCGGCGGCGGCGCCCCCGAACTTCAGATCCCTTTAAGCGGCAGTGTTTCAACTTCCACTCCTGCATCCATTTCGGCCTACATTCTGCCAAAGTTTATCGAAGGGGCCACTCCATCCAACATCAACAGGGTGCCGTTTGCCTATCATGCCACACTTTCTAACCTTCTGCCATCTTCAACCTACCGTTTTTACAATAAGATTGTAAGTGGATCCGATGGTCCTGATTACAACGGAGCAGGAAATTGCATTTTCGTGAATCCCTCTACCGGGGAATTTGTGCGCACTACCAGTGCTTCCATGACAACTCCGGGTCAGTATGGTGAGTTTACAACAGATGCCAATGGTAGTTTCAGCGGCTGGTTTATTACCGAGCCTACCGGCAATGCCAGATTTAAACCGGGCAACGAATTGTTTATGCGCATTATGCTTAATGACGGTACCGGCGGAACTGCTGAAGCCACCCGTCTTACCATTACCGAAAGTGTTAAATCGCTGGGTTTCTATACCAGCGCTGCCGACTCGACCGGAACAGCCATCCGCGGGATCAGCAATTTTACTCCGAAAAATTTTGTATTTATCTACGACAATACTGCCGGAACCGGTCGCCCGCTGTATGGCACCCAGATAGAAACCACAGGGGTAAGTTTTATTGCAGGGACCTATGCGGAATTTTACGCCAATGATGTGGCAGGTACCGATGGCGCCTGGGGCGGCATTGTGCCGAATATCAACACGGAAGGGGTAAAACGGGTTGAAGAGCGCAGCCTGACTACCGGAGCCATCGTCAGCAATTATACCGATGATGATGGTGTATGGGGTACTGTGGATACAAAGAATCCTGCCGGAGGCATTGATAATGTGCTGGTAATCAATACTACCCTTGGCATCGGTGCTCCTGAAAACCAGTTTGGTAAAATTTTCACCTATGGCAAAGAGCTCAGCATTCAGCTGGATCAGGTGGTGAACGGAAGCATCCAGGTCATCAACCTCTTCGGACAAGAGGTCTCCCGCTATACCATCAGTGGCAGCCAGGCTTCGTATACCCTGAATGTACCCGCAGGCGCTTACATTGTTCGCATTCTCAGCGACAAGGGCACTGCTGCCTGGAAGGTGATGGTGAGGTAAAACAGATTCTTTAGCGGGGTAGTTTGATTTATTCCCTTTTAATAAATCATTACCCCGCTTTGAATTGTATATTGAATAAGTGTCTTTTTAAATTAACAATAATCTTATTATGATGAAATTTAAGAGGTTAAATGTTGTAATGCTGGTGATTACTTTCTTGTTCACCGCATTGGAAATGACTGGCCAGACCTATCATAATCTTGCAGGTGGGGCATTCAATCAGAACTGGACAAATACGGGATTAATCACAACCAATGATGATTGGACCGGGGTTCCCAGTATCATTGGTTACCGGGGAGATAATCTTACTTCCGCAACAGGGGTTGATCCGCAGACAGTTCTCTCAGAAGGAACCCCTGTTATAGATGTTAATGCGAATCAAACTGATCCAAATAGTTATACCTCAGGTGGGGTGACAGAATTTGAAATTACAAATCCTGTTGTCGCCTTGCAGGGATCAGGGACTGCGGACGCGCCATATATCGTTATATATCTTAATACTGAAGGATTAACAAGTGTTCAGGTATCATACAATCTCAGAGACATTGATGGTTCGGCAGATGATGCGGTTCAACCAGTTGCATTGCAATACAGGTCAGGTACCACCGGCGATTTTGTAAATATACCTGAGGGTTTTGTTGCTGATGCTACATCAGGGCCCTCATTGGCAACACTGGAAACGCCCGTGAGTGTAACATTGCCTTCGGCTACCCTGAATCAGGCACAACTTCAATTGAGGATTATTACAACAAATGCTGCGGGAAGTGATGAATGGGTAGGGATAGATGATATTGTGATTACAGGTACTTCAGGAGGAAATGTTCCCCCATCAATCACAAATATTGTTCAAACCCCGGCTTCAGGAATCACTCCATCAACCACAGTTTCTGTAGCTGCTGATGTGACTGACACAGATGGCACTATTTCTTCAGTTGTACTGAATTGGGGTCTCACAAGTGGAAGTCTTACCAATTCAATCAACATGACCCTTGGAGGAGGCAATACCTATTCAACTGTCAGCAACATACCGGCTCAACCGGACGGAACAACTGTATACTACGCCATCACAGCAACAGATGATGATGCGGCTTCTACCACTTCCGGACTACAAAGTTATTTAGTTACCTCCCCTGCCACCCAGCTGGCATTCGTCAATTTCCCGGCTGCCGGAACACAGGGAAATGCAGTTGCAACATTCACTGTTGAAGCGCGCCGTGGTGACAACACGGTAGATCCCGGATATACAGGAGATATTACTTTATCCATTGCTACCGGTACCGGTACGCTTGGCGGAACGGTTACCCGTGCAGCCGTGGCTGGCGTAGCTTCCTTTAACGACATAACTTTCAGTGCTGCGGGTACATACACACTGAACGCGAATGCAAGCGGGTTGACCCAGGCCACCAGTTCATCAATCGTTATATCACCTGCTCCTGCCATCACTTCCGCAGTGCTTCCATTGTATATCAATGGCAATACACCTGCTAATTCCAGGGTGCCTTTCGCTTTTTATGCAACGCTCGGTAACCTGCAGCCAAATGCCACTTACCGGTATTTCAACCAGGCGGTGACTTCTGCTGACGGACCTACCACAAATGGTGCAGGAAATCCGATATTGGTTGATGCTGCAACAGGTACATTTACCAGAACCAGCAGCCCCGGTTTCGGCGGGTCAAATGTTTACGGGACATTTACTGCAAATTCCACCGGGCAATACAGCGGCTGGTTTTTGTTCGAAGCAACAGGAAACGCAAGATTTACACCTGGTAACCAGGTGTTTATGCGCATCATGATCAACGACGGGAACGATGGCACAACCGTTGTGAACAGACTTACCACAGCTGATTATGTTACCGTAATCGGTTTCGGGACTGGTTCTACCGCTGTTGAAGGAACCGCAATCCGCGCAATTTCCACTGCATCGCCGAAGAACTTTGCTTTCCTGTACGATAATACGAATGGCACCGGTCGTCCCATTTTTGGTACAAGCATTGAAGTGACCGGTGTCGATTATGTGGCTGCCGGCACTTATGCCACATTTTATACGACCGATGTCTATAACGTCAATGGCGCATGGGGAGGTATCGTTCCCAATGTGAATGCCAACGGTGTGAGAAGAATTGAGGAACGCGCCCTGGCTGGCGGGACAATCGTTAATACAGATACATCACCTGACGGAGTCTGGGGCGCAACCGCAACAGCCAATCCTGCCGGCGGGCTGGATGAAGTGCTGGTGATCGACCTGATTGCTGCCAATACTCCGGTAATTTCAGTTTCTCCGGCTTCACTAACAGGCTTTGCTTATGTGATCGGAAATGGACCATCGGATACACAGACCTATGCACTCAGTGCTGCAAATCTGGAGGGCAGCGGAAATATTACCGTTACTGCTCCTGCGGATTATGAAATCTCTTCCGATGGTACTGCATTTTCGTCATCCCTGAGCCTACCATTTGCTGGCGGTATTATCACCGGACAGCCCCTCACCATTTCAGTCAGGCTTAAAGCCGGGCTGGCCGTGGGCGATTACAACGGTCAGCAGATTGTGCATGAAGGCGGAAATGCTGCCAATGCCATTGTTACCTGCTCGGGTAGTGTTACGTATCCCGTGCCTGTTCTCTCTTCCGAAACGGTTCCGATGTGGATTCAGGGAATCAACGGCACGAATGCAAAGCGGGTGCCTTTCGCCTTCAGGGCAACACTCAGTAATATGCTTCCCAATGCAACCTACCGCTATTTCAACAAGGTGGTGATCAGCTCCGATTCGCCCACTACCGACGGAGCCGGTAACGTGATTTTTGTCAATACTGATGGATCCTTTACCAGAACCAGCAGCACTTCCATGGCCAATGCCGGTGAGTACGGGGAGTTTACCACAGACGCTTCCGGCTCATACAGCGGATGGTTTATCACCGAGCCCAGCGGAAATGACCGCTTCACGCCCGGTAACCAGGTCTTCATGCGTATTATGCTGAATAATGGTGAGAATGGAACCAGTGTGGCAACCCGCCTTACAACCATAGCTTCGGCTGAGGTGATTAATTTCGGGACGGTAAACCAGGCTGGCGAAGGTACCGGAATCCGGGGAATCTCCGAAGCTGCATCCGGCAATATGGTATATCTTTATGATAATGTTAACGGTTCAGGTCGTCCGGTTTACGGCACCAGTATTGAAACCACCGGGATCGACTTTACAGCCGTTGGTACGTATGTTACTTTCTATACATCTGAAGTTCAGGGGAATAACGGCTCCTGGGGCGGTATTGTTCCAAACCTTCTTCCCGATGGCATTCGCAGGATCGAGGAGCGCAGCAGAGCTGACGGAAGCCTGGTGGCTGTGCATACTTCCGAGGACGGGGTTTGGGGAGTTTATGACACCCGCAATCCTTTCGGTGGAGATGTGGATATCCTTGTTATTGACCTGATGCCTACCGGCGAACCTGTTCTTTCGGTCAGCCCTTCAGTCCTTAGCGGATTTACTTACGTTGAAGGCAGCGGACCTTCGGAAATTCAGACCTATCTGTTAAGCGGAACTGATCTTGAAGGCAGCGGAAATATTGTGGTTTCTGCACCTGAAGATTATGAACTGTCAGCGGATGGAGTAAACTTTACTGCTTCCCTGGAATTTCCGTTTGCCGAAGGCGTGATTACCGGCCAGCCGGTAACCGTTTCCGTTCGCCTGGTTGCCGGACTCCCCGCTGGCGATTACAGCGGACAAACCATTCTGAATGCCGGTGGAGGTGCAACAGATAAAGTGGTTACCTGCAATGGCAGTGTTACCGCCGCTGTGCAGCCGGGAATTTCGGGTGTGATCCTGCCGCAGTTTGTTCAGGGAATCAACGGTACCAACAATACCCGTGTACCTTATGCATTTTGGGCTACTCTCGAAAACCTGACGCCTGAAGCAACTTACAGGTATTTCAACAAGGTTGTGCTTGAATCGGACCTGCCAACGGCAGATGGTGCGGGTAACTGCATCTTTATCGCCGCTGACGGAACCTATTTGCGCACCACCAGCACCTCCCTGGCAAATCCGGGTGAGTACGGCGAATTTACCACCGATGCCACCGGAGCATACACCGGATGGTTTATCGCAGAGCCGACCGGTAACGCGAGGTTCACGCCGGGTAACCAGCTTTACATGCGCATTTCGCTGAATGATGGTGCCGGGGGAAGCGATGTTGCCCATCGCCTCACCACTGCCGATTATGCTACCGTGCTGCAGTTCGGAACTGAAGCTGATCCCACTTATGGAACGGCCATCATGGGTATCAGTGAAGATACCCCCAAGGATTTTGCATTGCTTTATGACAACACCGCTGGCACAGGCCGCCCGCTTTATGCAGCCCATATCGAAACCAGCGAAGTGGACTTTGCTTCCATCACTTCTTATGCGCCTTTTTACATCAGTGAGGTAGCCGGAACTGACGGATCATGGGGCGGAATTGTACCGAATGTGAACGATGCCGGAGTGCAGCGCGTGGAAATCCGCAGCGGTGAAGACGGAACCATTTTACATACCTATGAAGTTCCTTCAGGGGTTTGGATAGAAACCGACACACGCAATCCTTCCGGCGGACTTGACAATGTACTGCTCCTTGACCTGATTTCCATCGGGATTGACCGGCCGGAAAACAGCGGCCTGGCCATATACTCCTATAACAAGGAAATCAGGGTGCAGACAGAAAATACCGGTAAACTCAGCCTGATGCTTTACAACCTTCAGGGTCAGCAGGTTTACAGCGGTCAGCTGCAGGGCAGCAATCATTACTTCCTGAACCTGAATATCCCGTCAGGAATTTATGTAGCCAGCATAATCAGTGACTCCCGACAGTTTAGCTATAAACTTATTGTGAGGTAGTTATTGATGAATGTTTTTCAGGGCGCAGCATCCATCCGGGTGCTGCGTTTTGTTTGTGCCTATACCCGGCTTTTAAAGCACATGTTTTTCAGCGTGATAGGATGACCTTACCAAAGGTCTGCTTTCAATGTGCCTGAATCCCTTTTCTATTCCTGCAATACGGTATTTTTCAAATATTTCCGGAGTGATGTATTCTTCAACCGGCAGATGAGCGCGCGTAGGCTGAAGATACTGGCCAATGGTCATAATACTGACCCCGGCCGACAGCAGGTCATCCATTGTTTCAAGAACTTCGGCCCCGGTTTCACCGATTCCGGCCATGATTCCCGATTTAGCTGCTGTTTTAGAATCAGCAATGTGTTTCAGCACTTCCAGGCTCCTGTCGTAAAGGGCGGCGCTTCTGATCAATGGCGTAAGCCGGCGCACCGTTTCAAGATTGTGCGATATGATATCCGGCTTTTCCGCAATCACTTTATCAACATCCTTCAGGTTGCCTGAGAAGTCTGGGATCAGCACTTCAATGGTGACTCCCGGGTTAATGGTCCTGACCTGCCGGATGGTTTCAGCCCAGTGTGCCGCCCCGCCATCAGGCAGATCGTCGCGGTCAACCGAGGTAATGACACAATGCTTCAGCTTCATCAGCCTGATTGATTCAGCTACCCGCCGAGGTTCGAGGGGATCTGCAAAATATGGCCTGCCGGTTTTGGTGGCGCAAAACCGGCACGAACGGGTGCAGATATCCCCCAGTATCATGAATGTGGCGGTTCCGGCATTCCAGCATTCACCCATATTCGGGCAGTTGCCGCTGCTGCAGATGGTGTGAAGGTGGTTGCCTTCAACAATTTCTTTGACCCGGGTATAATTTTTTCCTCCGGGCAGCCTGATTTTTAACCAGTCAGGCTTTTTAAGATGCTTTTTCCTCTCTTCTGCCATTGCTGAAATCTGAATCGCTGCAACAAATCAAACATTTTAAAATAATTCAATAAGGGGGCTTTTAAGATTTTACAAAGTTACCAATTAAGTATGTGACTATTTGAATGATTGATTTTAATTGTAATTTTACCCCGTTGCCGGGAAATTTTACCCTCCATCCGACGTTCTGAGGGTCAATGTTAAATTCATAGTTACTTATGGAGAACCAGCTTTATCCGCTAAAATTCAAACCTGTACTCAAAGATAAGATCTGGGGAGGGACCAAGATCCGGTCAGTACTTGGAATTGATTTTTCCCCCCTGCCCAATTGCGGTGAAGCCTGGGTACTCTCGGGCGTGGATGGCAATCAGACCGCGATTGTCAATGGGTTCCTTGCAGGAAACGACCTGAATGAACTGGTAGAGATTTACATGGGCGACCTGGTCGGGGATGCTGTTTATGAGAGGTTCGGTGATGAATTTCCCATCCTGGTCAAGTTTATTGATGCCGCGGATTACCTTTCCATTCAGGTTCATCCGGATGACGAGCTGGCCGCGAAGCGCAACATCGGTTATGGCAAGTCGGAAATGTGGTATATCATTGATGCCGATCCGGATTCAGAACTGATCAGCGGTTTCAGCCGGAAGGTGGACAGGGAAACCTACCTCACCCACCTCCATAACAAAACACTGCGCGATATATTGAATGTGGAGAAGGTAAAGAAGGGTGACGTTTTCTATATGCCTGCCGGAAGGGTGCACGCCCTGGGACCGGGTACCTTTCTGGCCGAAATACAACAGACTTCCGACACTACTTACCGGATTTACGACTGGGACCGGGTTGACCAAGAAGGTAAATCGCGGGAGCTGCACATTGAGGAAGCCCTGGATGCCATTGACTTCAATGTTTACGACGATTATAAGTCAAAATATGAGCAGAATAAGAATGGGTCGGCCAACCTGGTGACAAGTCCGTTTTTCACCACCAACCTGATCAGCCTTGACAAAACCCTGGGCAAGGATTACAGCGAGCTGGACTCGTTTGTGATTTATGTATGTGTGGCCGGATCGGTGACCCTGGTTCACGACGGAACTACCGAGCCGCAGATTGCCCTTTCGCAGGGAGAGGCTGTGCTGATTCCTGCAGGCATCGACAGGGTTGATATAATTCCTTCGTCACCTTCGGAGATCCTTGAAGTTTACATTGCCTGACAGGCATGATTATTGAATTGAAAGCTGAGAAACAAACAAAACGACATGAAAAAAATTATTTTCTTCTCCCTGATGCTCACTTTTGTGATGGGCGCTGCAGCCCAGGATGCTGAAAAAAACCTGAAAAAACTGCCTGCAGTCAATGTTAAAACTTTGGATGGCAAAGTATTCAATACTGCTGATTTAAACAATGACGGCAAACCGATGATCGTCAGTTTCTGGGCATTGTGGTGCAAGCCCTGTATCAACGAACTGACCACCATTGCCGATGTTTATCAGGACTGGGTTGAGGAGACCGGTGTGAAGCTGGTGGCCGTGTCCATCGACGATGCCAGGTCAACCTCTAAGGTAGGTCCTACCGTAAACGGCAAAGGCTGGGATTATGAAGTGCTGCTGGATGCCAACGGCGACTTCAAACGCGCGATGAACGTGAATATGATTCCCCACACATTCCTGGTGAACGGCAACGGAGAGATCGTATGGCAGCATACCTCCTTCAGCGAAGGCAGCGAGCTTCAGCTGATTGAGATGGTGCGTAAACTCAACCGCGGAGAATCGGTAGAATCTCACTGATGCCCGGAGATCAACAGCCAATCTCAGGATCGAAAAGTTTAAAAACCGGAATAACCCTTTCAATTTGAATCCATTGAAAACAACCTCCCTGACCATGTTTGCAGCAGCATTGCTTTTGCTGGCTGCTCCCGTTGTTCGTGCCCAGAATTTTCTTGAAGGCGGTCGCGTAAGCGGCAATTTTCAGCTCGATGCGCAGGT
This sequence comes from Lentimicrobium saccharophilum, assembly GCF_001192835.1. Taxonomy (NCBI): domain Bacteria; kingdom Pseudomonadati; phylum Bacteroidota; class Bacteroidia; order Bacteroidales; family Lentimicrobiaceae; genus Lentimicrobium; species Lentimicrobium saccharophilum. The sequence continues at coordinate 2,569,500 of NZ_DF968182.1, read as the reverse complement.
TTACCGTGCCGACTCGGCCATCGGGGCTTTTGAGGTAGCTGAAAAGATGCGCATGAACTCATTTGCCAACCTGCTTTATACCAATGGAAACTTCAGTGCCGGCCTGCGCGCTGAAAGTTACCTCAATCCCATCCTTGGGTACGATCCCCGCTATAAGGGTAATGGTGTACCTTACTGGTTTGGTTCCTGGAGAAACGAGCAGTTTGAGATCACCGTGGGAAATTTTTACGAGCAGTTCGGCTCGGGTATGGTGCTCCGCAGTTACGAAGAACGGAACCTTGGTTACGACAATGCCCTGAAAGGCGCCAAAGTCAGGTTCAGCCCGACCGAAGGTGTTGTTTTGAAAGGTCTGATCGGTACCCAGCGTTATTTCTGGGAACAGGGACCTGGCATCGTTCGCGGACTTGACGGTGAGTTTGCCCTGAACGATATTTTCGATAAGGAAGCGAAATACATGACAAGGGTAACCCTGGGAGGAAGTTTCGTAAGCAAGTATCAGGACACTGAAGAGATTTCAGCCGGGCCGGATGAACTGCTGGTCCTTCCTGCCAATGTGGCTTCGTGGGCGGCCCGTTTCAATATTTCAAGGGGTGGTTTTGCTATCGACGGGGAGTATGCAAACAAAATGAACGACCCCTCGGCCATGAATGATTATATCTATAAAAACGGGGAGTCGCTGCTGTTGCAGACCTCCTATTCCACCAGGGGGCTGGGCGTTATTGTTTCGGCCAAGCGTACCGATAACATGAGTTATAAGTCGAAACGCACCGAAACGGGCAGCGCGCTGGATATCAATTATCTTCCGGCCCTCACCCGCCAGCATGCCTATGCACTCTCCGCTATGTACCCCTATGCCACCCAGCCCAACGGCGAAATGGCGCTTCAGGGGCAGGTGAATTATAAGATCAAACGGGGCAGTAAGATCGGGGGAAAATACGGTACCGATATTGCCATCAACTACTCCCGCATCACATCCATACAGCGCGATCCGCTTGATGGCGACACCGTTCCCGGCGGGGCGGGAACAGCAGGGTATACGTCTCCTTTTAATGTCTTTGGGGATGAGCTATACTTCCGGGATTTCAATATTGAGATCCAGCGGAAATTCACTGCCGATTTCAAATTGCTTGTATCTTACGTAAACCTGAAGTATAATATTGATGTAATTGAAGGGCATCCGGGCGATCCTATGGTGAACGCGCATATTTTTATTGCCGACGGTACCTACCGACTTACGGATAAAAGGGCCGTGAAACTGGAGTATCAGCACCTGCTCACGAAACAGGATGAAGGCGACTGGCTGCAGTTCCTGATCGAGTATACCGTGGCGCCCAAGTGGTACTTTACGGTTGCAGATCAGTACAATTACGGTAATCCGGACAAGGACAGGAGGTTTCATTATCCGGCGGTTTCGGCGGGCTATACATACGGATCAAGCCGCCTGACGCTTACTTACGGCAAGCAGCGTGAAGGCATTCTTTGTGTCGGCGGCGTCTGCCGCAATGTACCTGCTTCCAACGGATTAACCATTACCCTGACCAGTTCTTTCTGAGTGTAAACTGAAAAAGACAAAACGATGAAAATCAGCATAAAAGCATTTATAGGAACGGTTCTGCTGCTCTCGGGAATAGCCCTGATCAGTTCATGCGATAAGATTGAGGAACCCTTCACCAAAAAAACGGGGTCGCTTGATACGGCAGCCTGTCCGGTACCTGAATTTCCCGCGGTAATAGCGGTGCAGAAGCGGGTCCTGCTGGAGGACTACACCGGTCACACCTGTGTAAACTGCCCCAAAGCGGCCAAGCTTGCGCACGATCTTAAAGAAGTACACGGAGAAAAACTGGTGCTGCTGGCGGTGCATGCCGGGTATTTTGCCAATCCCACACCCGGGGGTGATTTTACCTATGATTTCAGGACGGAGGCCGGAACTGCCTGGGACGTTTTTTTCGGGGTCGGGATGGTAGGCAATCCCAATGGTATGGTTAACCGCAGGGGACATCCCAACAACCACATCATCACGCCGACCGCCTGGGGCGCTAACGTAACCGACGCCCTGTCAACACAGCCGCTGCTTGATCTGCAGATGATCAACGACTATGACGCTGCGGAAAGGAAGCTGTGCACCCATATCAAGACCAGGTTTATCACTACGCTTGACAGAAACCTCAGACTGGTGGTGGTGCTTGCCGAAAACGGCATTGTGAAGCCGCAGAAGAACAATGATCCCGGCTCGGGCGATACGCCGGTTATCGAGGAATATGTACACAATCATGTGTTGCGTTCGGCCATTACATCAACCTGGGGAAGCAGCATTGCCGTTGCGGGAACGCCGAATCCCGAATCGCTGGTGAAATCATTCAAATATATCCTTAAAGAGGAAAATGTGCCTGAAAACTGCAGTGTGATTGCTTTTGTGTATGATGATGACACCAAAGAGGTGCTTCAGGCGATCGAGGTGGATGTAATTTAACCCTGGTTTTATCCGGGCCCGGCCAAGCGGAATTTGAATTCCGCCTGACATACCATCGGATTTGCAATTCAACAATAAGCTCCTGTGCCGGCTTCCCGGTATCAGACTCTTTTTACCAGGTCCCCGGCTATCCGGAATTTATCTCCCGCCGCCACCGGCGGGGTGCACTCCGCTTCCGGATGATTGGATGTAATTCCGCATGATACATCATTGAATTTGCCATTCAATGAAATTCCTTGTTTTTTACAAATTATCCTGTGTTCAGGGCTGTATTGCAAATGCCGCCCAGCGGTTTCTTCATGAAAAGAGAAAAAATCTTTGGTGCGTTTTTGTGCTTTTGTGTCCTTTTCGCGTTCGGGATGGTGGCAAACATTTAAAGGTAGGTTGCAGAGCTCAATATTCCGTTGAAAATTTATAATAAATTGATTTATAGCGGATTATGAAAACCTGCTTAGTGATGACAAATTATTTATAATCAATTGATTGCTGCCAGCCCCGCCACTTTTGCGGGATCTTTGCGTCCTTGCGCGGTTCTTAAATTTATCGGACTATTGAGCGTCAATACAGGCACATCACATAGCGGAAGTCCCCGTCAGTTTGATTTAATCTTTTATTTTTCGTTTCCTATCGCATTGAATATTAAAGTTTTTACTTTTGTCGCATAGGCAGAAATAATTGTCCCGGTATAATTTTTCCCGATTGTATTGCGTTGTCTGTTTATACATATTTTCACTACTATATGACTAAAAAGCTTTTAATCAGAGACTTGACCTTACGCGACGGACAGCAGTCGTTGTTTGCCACCCGCATGACCCAGCAGCAGGTTGACCGGGTATTGCCTTTGTACCGTGAAGCCGGCTTTTATGCCATGGAAGTATGGGGTGGGGCGGTGCCCGACTCGGTGATGCGCTACCTGAATGAAAATCCCTGGAACAGGCTGGAAAAGATCAGGGAGGGCGTCGGAGATACCACGAAGCTCACCGCCCTGTCGCGCGGAAGAAACCTCTTTGGTTACAATCCTTATCCGGATGATGTGATTGACGGGTTTAACCGGAACGCCATCAGATCCGGTATCAGCATTATGCGGATTTTCGATGCCCTGAATGATACCGACAACATCGGATCGACCATCACATCGGTGAAAGAAAACGGCGGCATCGCCGATTGCGCCATCTGCTACACCGTTGATCCTTATTTTTCGCGGTTCAAAAGGCTGAAAGCGCTGCTGCAGGCCAAACCGCTGCAGACGCATATCTTTACGGACCAGTATTACATCGATAAAGCGCTGAAGCTTCAGGGAATGGGCGCCGACATGATTTCCATCAAGGACATGGCCGGGCTGGTTCCGCCCCTGAGGGCGGGCAGGCTGGTGAGGCTGCTGAAGAAAAACCTGGATATCCCGGTAGATTTCCATACCCATTGCACGCCGGGTTATGGCCTGGCTTCCACCCTGATGGCCATCGTGAACGGCGCGGATATTGTGGACACCAACATCATGTCATTCTCGGGCGGAACGGCAGCCGCTTCGTTTGAGATCATCCAGCTTTTCTGCGACCGCATGAATATTGAAACGGGGGTAAATCGTGAAGCGGTGGTGCAGATAGATGCCCTGCTCCGCGAAATCAGGCTCGAACTGGCTGAATATGATCAGTATAAGGAATTTCCGAAGGAGTTCAATATTGTTACGGACAAACTGCCCAGGGATATTGATGAGCTGTTTGAACTGGCCATTGCCTATGCCAAGGCTGACAAGGAAGATGATCTGCTGAGCACCTGCGGCAGGATTGAGAGTTATTTTAATTTTCCGGAGCCGGATGAGAAGGTAAAGGAGGCGGAAGTGCCCGGAGGAATGTATTCCAATATGCTGGCACAGTTGAAACAGCTGAAGCTGGAAAAACTGCTTCCCCGGACACTTGAA